>CAZAMT010000201.1:0-7516 GCA_964486145.1 uncultured Bacteroidales bacterium | reverse complement strand
CAATGGTTAATGTACCGTTTAGCAATGAGATATCATAATTATTGTCATTACCGCCATTTAATATGATATCGTAGCTGCCAACATCACTGTTTATTGTTGCCGGGGTGGAAGCAACGGGCATTTCATCAATAACCGAAGTATCTTCGTTATTGACAAAGCCGCTGAATTGAATGGGGAGTTCAGGATTGGGATCACCGTAATACCTGAACCTGTTTTTTGCCTTTGCAACAATTATAGCTTTATGGACAGTCAACGTACCGTTTATCAGTTCCATTTCATAATTATTGTCATTACCGCCGGTCAGTTCAATAGCATAGGTGCCCGCATCTGATAGCGTATCAGCAGATGTATTTACAGATGGAGCCTGATCAATCACTGAAACATCTTCACCACTTATAAATTCTGAGTATATCATTGTGAATTCCGGATTTTCAGATCCATATTCTCTCGATTTGTCGTGAGCCGTTACGGTAACCGTATCTTTTTGTATGGTAAGCATGCCGTTCATGTGCATAACCGTATAATTATCATCAGCGCCTCCTGAAATTGTTATTTCTGCTGTTCCGGCATTGGTTGAAGCGGTTGCTGTAGTTGAAATCACAGGTGGTGTATCAATCACGGTGCTGTCTTCATTATAAGCAAAATCGCTGTAATTATAAGTTAATTCAGGATTTGTTTGCCCATAGGTTTTTGATTTATCATGTGCTGTTACCCATACAGTATCTTTGTTTATCACGAGGATTTGCTCCACATCATCTGCGGCTGAAAAAGATGCATTGCCCGGCTGAGATGCGGTGATGGTAGTTGTACCTGCCCGAGCTATGGTTACCGAATCATTGGAAACCGTTGCTATCGTTGGATCAGAACTACTAAAAACCACTTCCAGGCCTGAAGTAGCACTGGCCGTTAACGTAAATACCGAATCGCCGTAGGTTTTCTCCGGAATGGTGGCGAAAGCTATGCTTTGGGTAGCTTTTAGGGTAGTAACGGTGTCAACGTTTCCAAAGCTGGTATCAACTGCATTGACGGCATATGCCCGGATATAATACGTTGTGCTGGTATCGAGATCATTTATATTCACCGAGAATTCACCTATGCCGGATCCAACCGCAAGTGAACTGTCAAGTGACACCGGTGGTCCAGCCATACTCCAGCACACCCCTTTTTCGACAACGGCGGAACCCCCGTCTGAAATTACATTACCACCGGTAGTAACGCTGTCAATAGCAACATTGGTGGCAGTTACCGTAGTAACTTCAGCGAGATAATCTGAACTAAAGTACGGATAGCCATTATTAATAGATGCTGAAATATGCCAAATGTCATTAAATTGATTATCATCACAGGGATTTTTCAGAAAGTCCCATGCCATTGTTAAACCGGAAGTTGTTTCATCGGTAAAGGTTGCAATATCTTTCATTTCGGCAGTAGTTTTCCCTTCTCCTCCTTCACTTACTGTCAGGCCTGACGTTTGGGTATCCCAGAAAGAATTGGTACAATCTTCGGTGCCGGCAAAATTTTTACCTACAAGTCCTCCTGCATTAATAGCAGCGGTAACATTTCCACTGCTGTAACAAAAGTGTATTTCGGAAGTTCCCCCGTTCTTCCCGACAACGCCTCCTGCACTGTAATTGGACGCAGTTACATCAGCGTGAGAATAACAATTTAGTACAAAGCTATTGTTCCCTGTTGAGCCTGCTATACCACCCACATAGTTTTTACCGCTAACTGTACCCAATGAATAACTTTTTTTAATGAGACAACCGTCCTCAACCTTACCAGCCAGGCCCCCGGTATAATCATCATCACCTGTAACGACGGATGAGCTATATGACTGAATTATTTGCGCGTCATCATGGAGGATTCCGGTAATTCCTCCCGTGTTCATATAATCTCCATTTACTGTTCCTGTAGAATAAGAATTTATAATTACCCCATAATTTCTTGCAGTTAAGCCACCAGTAGTTTGTTGTCCATTAACTTCACCCGTTGCATGGCAATCATCAATTACAGAATTGCTTTGGTTAATCACGATAAGGCCCCCTGCATTTTGACCTGTTACATCACAAGTACTAATGCATCCGGTTATGGTTGAAGATAAGCTGGACCCAATTAATCCTCCGGCGGTGCTTCCGGAAATTTTACCGGAAACCCTGCATTCAGTCATGGAACCTGTATACAATTCGCCTGCCAATCCCCCCGTTGTATTTCCTCCTATAATGTCAATATCAATGATTTCCAGACTGTCGATGTCTGCGTTTGAAGTTGCACCAAAAAAACCTACAGCATTTTCACCAGGTCTGTTGATATATAGATTGCTTATCGAGTTGTTTTTTCCATGGTATGAGCCTGTGAATTTACGGGGAATATCTTTACCAATGGGTGAAAATCCTTTAAATCCAAACCAGTCAGACGTTGCAGATGCATTAATATTTGTCGTTTGAATAAAATGTTTGTCCCAAACACGCGGGTTTCCCATTAACCAGGATAGTTCTTCCAGAGTAGAAATTTCATAAGGATCAGCTTCTGTTCCGGATCCTGATGCTGGTGTTGTCTTAAAGGCTATTTCATTGCTGTAGCTGGTACCTTCACTGTTTGTTGCATATGCTTTCACGTAATAAGTGTTTTCCGTTGTAAGTCCTTCCATGAGTGATGTAAACGACCCGGTAACGGAACCTTCGTCAGAGGTGATATCGGAAATATCAGGCGAACCGGTAGTGTTCCAGCAAAGCCCTGATGCGGTGATTTCTGCTCCTCCGTTGTTTGTAGGAGCACAGGTAATATATGCTTGATCCTGATATATGGTGTCAATTGAAACCATGATGACAGTAGGTTCTGATGGGTATTGCCAGGAAAGGACCGGGTAACCATTGTTTTTTGTAGCATCGATTTCCCAAGTGCTTTGGGTTCTTTTATCATCATTGGGAAATCCAATAAAATCCCATGCTATTGCAAGTCCATCGGTTGTTGTATCCGTGAAAGTAGCAATTGCTGTCATTTCCAGGGTGGTTTTTCCGGTACCTCCATCGCTTACTGTAATACCAGAGGTCTGGGTATCCCAAAAACAGTTATCAACATTTTTATTATTTCTACCGACAATACCTCCAACATAAAAGCTACCTGATACTGATCCTGTACTGTAACAGTTGGTTATTATGCATTCATTACCATTTAAGCCGGTAATGCCACCACCCCTTGCTGAGGTTGCTTCTACATTACACCTGCTGTAACAGTTGATAATATTTGAGCGATAATAGTTCTCACCAACAATTCCCCCGGCATAATCGTCAGAAGCAGTAACGTTTCCGTTGGAAAAGCATTTCTCAATGGTCGAACGATCGCTTCTTCCCGCGAAAGCTCCAACCCTTTTATGACCGTTTATGTTAACATTTTCAATCCCAAGGTTTTTGATTTCAGCATTTTTTATGTAACCAAAAAAGCCCTGAAAATATTCTGGTCGGTTGACATATAGATTGGAGATTACATGTCCCTGGCCATCGTAAGATCCTGAAAAGTTGACATCGCTGGTTCCGATGGGAGACCAACCTTCACCGCCATTCCAGGAGGATGTCGCACCGGCATCAATGTCTGCTGTTTGAATAAAATCCTTATCCCAGACTTCAGGTGTTTGCGCAAGCCATGAAAGGTTATCAAGGCTGGAAATCTCATATGGATTTTGTTCTGAGCCATCACCGATGGATGGAGCGCTGTAGGTGGTGAAAACCATCTCATCGCCATATTTGGTGCCATCTACATCGGTTGCAAATGCCCTCACAAAATAGGTTGTATTGGCAGCTAAGCCGGTTATTGCAGAACTATAGCTCCCTGTTGAAGCGGATGGACCTTCATCTGACGAATTGTCAGCCAGGGTAGGAGCTTCGGCAGTATTCCAGCACATACCATGTGCCACCGGGTCAATGGATCCCAGGTAAACAATATTTGCATAACCGGTTGCACCGGTTGTGGTGATGCCTGTAATTGAGTCGGTTAATAGAACCAGCCTGTCTTCGCGGCTATTTCCCTGCCAGTTCAAAAACGGATAGCCGTCATTAACGGCACTGTTAAAACTCCAGTATTCTTCGTTCCCATTTAATGATTCATCAACAAAATCCCAGCCGGCATTTAAAAAGTTTACCATGTCTTTCATATCATCGGTTGATAAACCGGTTCCTCCCCATGAATCAGTCATACCGGAGGTCGTAATATCCCAAAAACAGTTGGTTGCAGTTCCGCCACCATTATCGCCTATTAATCCCCCCATATCTTGTACGCCGCCACTTACTGCTCCGGTACTAAAGCAATTATCAACTGTGCAACCGCCATCATTAACTCCAATTAATCCACCTATATTATTACCGCCAGCTGTAACACTACCACGGCTGTATGATTTGCTTGTTGTTGCATTTTTACAATAACCAATGAGTCCGCCATTGTTGTGTTCTGTAGCATTAATATCTGCCGTACTGTAACATGCTGATACCTCGGCAAAACTTGTACCTGCAAGTCCTCCTGTAGCACTAACTCCATTAATGGTACCGGATGAATAACAATGAATTATGGTTGAGCCCGAATTAATTAAACCTACGAATGCCCCTGTATGAATCTGTCCTGTTATTGTTGCATTTTCTAAACCCAAACTGTCAATAGATGCATTTAAAATGTTTCCAAATAAACCGATAGTATCAGTAGTCGGACGATATATATACAAATCTGAAACCGAATGATTTTTACCCTTATATACTCCTGTAAATGGGGTATTGTTGTTTCCAACCGGTGTAAAACCATCTGCAAGTCCACCATCGCCATCATCCCAGGTGGAAGTGGCACTGGCATCGATATCGGATGTTTGAATATAATACTTATCCCATTCCGATGAATTTTGTGAAAGCCAGTATAAATTGTCCAATGTGGCTATTTCGTATGGATTCGCCTCTGAACCATCGCCAACGGCAGGAGGAGCAGATGTTTGAGCAAATAAACTGAAAAAAGCGAAAGCTGAAATTAGGAAGAGTGTAACTTTTCTAATCATGGTATTGTGATTTTTATGTGTATGGTTTGAAATAATTTACCCTGATATTCCGGTAGGTGTTTATACGAAAAAAGCGTGCACGGGTTTTTTATTGGTTGGATTATCAACAAATATTGGTTTTTTTCATACCTGTTATTTACTTCGGCTTCGGCACCGTATTCGTTCTTTCTGCCCATTGTTGCCACTGTTGTGCCATTTTCTTAACTTTTTCAGGGTATTCATTTGCCAGATCTTTGAGTTCCGTGCGATCATCTTCCATATGAAACAATGCCCACTGATCAAGGGGTATTTCGTCTACTTTTCTAAAATGACCGGCACCCGGATGGGCTTTTGATACAAGCTTCCACTTACCCTGACGGATGGCCCGGTTTCCCTCGTGTTCAAAATAAATAGCATCCCGTTCGATAGCTGCATTATGGGCAAAAACACTTTTCAGGCTTTTCCCCTGGTAGGGAATGATATCGTTTCCGTTGTAGTTCTTTGGGTATTCAGCCCCTGAAATATCAACAATGGTGGCCATAATATCAATCAGATGGCTGCTCTGATGGCGCAGTTGGCCTTTATCCTGTATCATTTTAGGCCAGTGAGCAATAAGTGGAGTGGCGATACCGCCTTCATGCACCCAGTGCTTGTATTTGCGGAAAGGGGTATTTGAGACATTTGCCCAGGTGGGGCCATAAGCATGGTAGGAGTGATCGGGGCCGGGCATTACTTTCTCGCTCATCACGATGACGGGATAGCCATCCCTTGTTTTCTCCGGTACCATCCGGGTCTGCAGTTCATCGGGTTCCATGGGATCAAAAGCCCGCAATTCCGGAAGTTTGGTCAAGGTATTATCCTTGTTCAGCCAGTCGAGGGTTTCTGCGCATCCGCCGTTATCCTGCAGGTAGAGGATCAATGTATTTTCAAGCAAGTTCTTTTCTTTAACCGCGTTCACAATTTTGCCGATCCCTTTGTCCATCCGGCTTACCATTGCTGCATAAACCTCCATGTTGCGCGCATGCCATTCTTTATTGGAGGTAGAATCCCAGTTTCCAACCTGTTCAGACATCGGCCATTTCTCATCAATCAGTCCCATTTCAATCATGTTTTTGTAACGCTGTTCACGAACATGTGCAAATCCAGCATCATATTTGCCTTTGTGCAGTTTAATTTCGTCATCAGGAGCATGTAATGGCCAATGTGCAGCAGTATACGAAACGTACATAAAAAACGGATTACCACTAAAATTGCTCTGGTGTTCTTCAATGAATTTGATTGCATTGTCACTTATCGCATCCGTGTAATACCATTCATTATCGGGTTGATAAACAGGATCGTTTACAGGAGTTATAAATTTGTTTCCTCTCGCAAGCGTCCAGGGATCCCAAAGGCTACCGGCGCCGATGATGGTGCCGTAAAATTTTTCAAAACCACGTTGCATCGGCCAGTTGTATTTTAATGAGTCGATATCATCCAAATTGCGCGCCACATGCCACTTCCCGGTCATGTAAGTGCGGTATCCGGCAGGTCTCAAAACTTCGGCAACGGTAACGCACTGGTTGCCGATTTCACCCCGGTAACCGGGTTCGCCTTCGTCACTGGTCATAAAGCCCATACCCGTCTGGGCAGGGTACAATCCGGTGAGTAAAGATGCACGGGTGGGGCAGCAACGGGCCGTATTGTAAAATTGCGTGAAGCGAATGCCATTGGCAGCCAAATCATCCAGGGCGGGTGTTTCTATTTCACTTCCGTAACAGCCAATGTCCGAATATCCCATATCATCGGACATGATGAGGATGATGTTGGGACGTTCATCTTCTTTTTCTTTTTCCTGTGAGGATGGAATGGTGCAACCTAAAAAGCTTGATAAGAGCAGGTAGATGGCAAGGTGGTAAGTTTTCATCATTTAACATTTAGCAGATTCAATCTCAAAGATACATTTTTTTGTTATAAAAGAGATTGAAGTTGATATGACAGTAATTTTAGTGTAGAATGATTGTTTTCAAAATTCTGACCTGTTGTAGCCACTGCTATGTGCCGGACATATTTGTTTTTTTCTTCCTTTTGATTCATGGTACCAGTCAATTAAGTTTGAAATGGGTACCCAGGCCGAAAAAGTCTTCACCTGATAATCCGTATTCACATAAGCAAGTTGGCTGCAATACAAGGCAACCTATAACCTTCAAACAGCATCTATAGAAAAAACAAAATCATGAAAAAAATATTGACTATTCTAACAATCGGATTTATTTTGATTTCGTGCGAAAAGACAAATGATAATCCTGAACCGTTACAAACTGAATTTAACACTCAGATTTTAGAAGGATATTTTGTTAAATCTATAGCATTTGACAATTTGGGTAATGCATGGATAGGTACTTTTAAGCAAGGATTGATTAAATACAATTCCGGTGAGACAATTGTATATAATTCAGAAAATTCAATTATCCCGGATACATCTGTGATTTATGATATTGCTGTAGATAGTAAAAATAATGTATGGAT
>CAZAMT010000200.1:0-7542 GCA_964486145.1 uncultured Bacteroidales bacterium | reverse complement strand
TAACTCAATAACTCAATTAACTCAATAACTTAATTATAAACACATGAAATAATACAAGATTTGATACAAATGATTATCAAATAGATACGGAGGTTTGGTTATTGACTGAAAAGAGAATCAACAAACTGAACTTTATTGAAAATTTGCAGGTCTTCCATTTTTTCACCAATGCCAATGTACTTTACAGGTATTTTAAATTGATCAGAAATACCCAGTACTACCCCACCTTTGGCTGTTCCATCCAGTTTTGTAATAGCCATTGCATTTACTTCGGTGGCTTTTGTGAATTGTTTGGCCTGTTCAAATGCATTTTGGCCTGTTGAACCATCAAGAATGAGCAATATTTCATGTGGTGCATCGTCCACTACTTTTTTCATCACCTTTTTAATTTTTGACAACTCATTCATCAGATTAATTTTGTTATGCAAGCGTCCGGCAGTATCAATAATAACAACATCTGCATCTGATGATTTAGCAGAACTTAATGTATCAAAAGCTACTGATGCAGGATCTGAACCCATTTTTTGTTTGATAATGGGGACATCCACCCTTTCTGACCAAATGGTTAATTGATCAACGGCAGCCGCCCGGAACGTATCGGCTGCACCGAGAATTACTTTTTTACCCGATTTTTTAAAGTGATAGGCCAACTTGCCAATGGTAGTGGTTTTGCCAACACCGTTAACACCTACAACCATGATAACATAGGGTTTTTTGCTTAAAGATGTATCAAAATCAGATACATCACCAGATTTATTTTCCTCTAATAAGGCAGCAATCTCTTCTTTCAGAATATCATTCAACTCATTAACACCGAGGTATCTGTCTTTGGAAACCCTTGCCTCTACCCTTTCAATGATTTTTAAGGTAGTGTTGACCCCAACATCGGAAGTGATGAGTACTTCTTCCAGGTTATCAAGCACTTCATCATCAACTCTCGACTTACCAACCACGGCACGGGATAACTTTTTAAATACGTTTTCCTTCGTTTTTTCAAGTCCCTTGTCGAGGGTTTGTTTTTTTTCTTTCGAGAATAAGCTGAATGCAGCCATAATAGCGATTTTTAAAAAAAAGAAAAGCTTTCTTTATTCAAAGAAAGCCTGCACCTCTTTCATTTTATAATCCAGGTAAGATTTGATCGACTTACTTACTTGAGAAAAAATCTTTCACCTTATCATTATGAACCACTTCATCTTTAAAAGTGTAAGCACCGCTTTTTTCTGATTTTACCATCTTGATGCACCTGGTAAAAACGCGGCCTTCACCTTTTTGTAATGTTGCAACAACTTTCTTTGCCATAACAAATTATTTTATTTCTCTGTGAACAGTTACTTTATTTAATATCGGATTGAACTTTTTGATTTCAAGTCTTTCCGGAGTGTTTTTCCTGTTTTTGGTTGTGATATAGCGTGATGTCCCAGGCTTACCACTGTCTTTATGTTCTGTACATTCCAATATAACCTGTACTCTGTTACCTTTCTTAGCCATGATTTATAAATCTTTAATAAGAATGAATATATCCTTTGCTTTGAGCCTCTGTCAATGCTGACTTCAAACCCTTTTTACTGATGTTTCTAATACCTGCGGCCGATACCTTTAAAGTTATCCATCGCTTCTCTTCGGGTAAATAAAACTTTTTAACAAATAAGTTTGGATAAAACGTTCGTTTTGTCCTTCTTTTTGAGTGAGAAACATTGTTACCAACGGTTACTCTTTTTCCTGTTATTTGACAAACCTGTGACATTATATTAAGCTTTAATCATCATTTTTTAAACAGTTCGCAAAATACGTGATTTTTAATGAAAAAATCAAATGTTTACATAAGTTTTTCGGCTCACAACTGCTCCAATATCATTTTTCGAAGCATATTCAATCCTGTCATTACTGATTTGGTAATGTTTCGTTCTCTGTTTTCACCAAACTGATATCTCTCTGATACAATTTGATTTCGGGATGCAACCGCAATCCAAACTGTTCCAACGGGTTTTTCTGCTGTACCACCAGTAGGCCCTGCAATACCCGAGGTTGATATGGCATAATCTGAATCCAGGGCTTTGATGGCACCTTTTGCCATCGCTTCCACCACAGGCTGGCTCACGGCTCCGTGGTTATTTATAAGTTCCCGGGATACATGCAACCGGTTCACCTTAATGTCATTATCATAGGCAACTACCGAACCCCTGAAATATCTGGAACTGCCGGGAACAGTTGTAATCATACTCGCGATAGCTCCACCTGTGCAGCTTTCTGCTGTTGAAAGGGTTTTATTGCCTTTATTTATTAACAATTTTCCTATAGTTTCTTCGGGCATTTCATCATCGTATCCAAAAAAATACTCCGGAATAAGATTTTTTAGATTTTCAATGGATTGATTCAGTTGATTTTCCATGGTAATACTATCTTTACCAATTATGGATAACCGTAATCTTACCATCCCCGGTCGTGGAAGGTAAGCCAGTTTTAGCTCCTCGGGCAGATTGTTTTCCCAGCCAGCAATTTTTTCAGCCAACACCGACTCTGCAATTCCCTGGGTAATTATAGTTTTATGAAATATCATTTCATCAGAAAAATGTTTAAGCCGTGGCAGTACCTGCTTTTCCATTAGTGATTTCATTTCATAAGGCACACCCGGAAGAAATATATAAAATGTTTCATTCTTTTCAAACCACATTCCGGGAGCTGTGCCTGAATCATTATGCAAAGGAATGCATCCGGCAGGTATTTGTGCTTGCGCTTTGTTTAACTCGTTTACGCTCATACCCCGCAGGCTGAAAAATGATTCAATATGTTTCAGGGTTGGGTTGTGCATTACCAATTCAGTATTGAAATAAGTGCAAAGGGCATCTTTGGTTTTATCATCTTTCGTTGGCCCAAGTCCTCCGGTAACAATGACAACATCCGCTTGTGATGATGCATCCTCCAGAGAATGAATAATATGATTATAGTCATCGGAAATGGAACGTATTTCATGAATTTGAATGCCCAGTTTGTTGATTTGTTGAGCTATCCACGCAGAATTTGAATCAACAACCTGCCCAATTAGAATTTCATCTCCAATGGTAATGATGTTTGCTGTTTTCATTAAAAATGAATTAAAATATGTTTGTCTGACAAATGTACTGTGATAAACTTTTAAACTGTTTTTCTGTTCAATAAAACATGTATAAACACGTTTTTCTACAAATACAGCAAAACTATGGTTTTTTATAATATTTTAAAGCACGCTCATTCCGGATTTCGATGGTTACTTCTTTTATTTTTACTCATTATAATTGTAAATGCGTTGGTTAAATGGATGAAGCGAAGTGTCTTTAATAAAACTGATCAACGAATGAATGTTATTGTTATGTCCCTGGCACATCTGCAGCTTATTATTGGTTTGATTTTATATTTTATTAGTCCGAAAGTGATTTTTGAAGTTGCTTCATTTAAAGAACCGTTCTATCGTTTTTTTCTAATAGAGCATTTGGTATTAATGATTATTTCTATTGCATTGATAACGATTGGATCGGTTTCTGCCAAGAGGGCTGAAACCTCGGTATTAAAATTTAAACGTACTTTCTTTTTTCAACTCATCGCTCTTGTTCTGATATTATTTGCCATCCCCTGGCCGTTTCAGAATTATGGTACAACATGGTTTTAATAAAAAAGCTGCCTGTAACAGCAGCTTTTTCAGTTTAATTAGTAGTTAGAGCATCTCATCCAATGGTGTATATTCAATGTTAAATGTATCTGCTACATTTTGGTATACACATTTTCCTTTGTACAGGTTTATACCCATTTTAATTGCATTTGAATGTTCACATGCCTGTTCCAGTCCTTCTTCAGCAATCCGAAGCCCATAAGGCAATGTTGTGCTGGTGAGTGCATTGGTAGAACTTAAAGCTACAACACCTGGCATATTGGCTACGCAATAATGAACAACATCATCAACAACATACACGGGATCATCGTGTGTGGTTGGTCTTGTTGTTTCTGCACAACCACCCTGATCAACAGCTACATCAACAATTACGGCACCAGTTTTCATGATTTTCAGGTGTTCCCTTCGAATAAGATTTGGTGCTTTAGCGCCTGTAAGCAAAACAGCACCAATTACCAAATCGCTTTCAGCCAAAATTGATTCGATATTATGATCAGTACTATACAGTGTATTTATCCTGGAACCAAAAATATCATCGAGGTATGCTAACCGGTTCGAATCAATATCGAGTAAAGTAACATCGGCGCCTATTCCTACAGCTATTTTACATGCATTGGTACCAACGACACCACCTCCAATGATGGCTACTTTACCTCGCCTGACACCTGGCACACCGCCTAACAATATACCTCTACCGCCAAATGTTTTTTCAAGATATTTTGCACCTTCCTGAATACTTAACCGGCCGGCAATTTCACTCATTGGTTTCAAACAGGGTAAATATCCAATATCCTCTTCAATGGTTTCGTATGCCACAGCCTTAATTTTCATGGCCATCAACCCTTCAGTTAATTCTTTACTTGCAGCGAGGTGCAAATACGTGTAAAGGATTTGATCCTCATGAAACAAGTCAAATTCTTCAGGTTGAGGCTCTTTCACTTTGACAATCATATCACTTTTATCAAAAATAGACCTCCTGTCTTCCTCAATGCAGGCTCCAGCACTTTCGTACTGAGAATCAGGGAAGCCGGCAGATGCACCTGCATTTTTTTCCATAAATACCTGATGTCCGCGACTAACATACGATTTCACGCATGAAGGAGTAAGCCCCACGCGATATTCATGTCTTTTTATTTCTTTAACACATCCAATTTTCATATTTATTTATAATTTATGACAATGCCTGGAAATTTGGCTACCAAAAGATTCTAAAATTCTATCCAAAACAACGTCTGTTTCATTTATTAATCATTTACAGGTGCTATTGTTACTTGAAATTTTAGCTAATATTCAATAAAAAAATCAGGATTATAATGATAAAAATCAAGAAATGACCAATGTCACAGAAATTTATAAATTTTGAACAAACATGGCGATGATTAAAATAGTTTGGTACAAATTTTGGCTTTAATTAAAGATTTACCTTCCCTGCATTTTTGCTATAATCTGCTCTTAAATTATGAAACAATGAATTGAAAGAATGCTTTCAATACATCTTTAAAAATCACAAAATCAATACTATATATTTTATGGCAAAGATTTTGATATTATTTTATTGAAAGCATGTTTAACTAAAAAATGCGAGCCATGAAAAAAATTACCATCATATCAGTATTACTCGCAACCGCTGTTATAATGAATGTAACAGCACAGCGAAGGACCAGCTCTAATGAAGAAAGAAGCGTTAAGGGGAATACAAATGAACGAAGTTACTCTGATAAATCGCCTCGCAGTCAGTCAAATAAGTCTTACAACAGGTCATCAACAACTTCCCGCGCTTCTGCCCCGGATACCAGAAGAAAGGAAGTAAAAGCATCTTCAAGAAAAGTGGAAGCAACCCGTTCTGCCACCAGTCCCGCGCCAAACACCAGGAACAGAGCAACGACCAGAACCTCTTCTCACAATAATAATAGTAGAAGTCAGTCAACCGAACCTGGCAGAAGTACGAGGGTTCAAAGCAATACTAATCGGGAATCCCGTTCTGCAAATCAGAGGACGACGACCAATTCAAGATCAAGGGCTACAACAAATTCAACATCCAATAGCAGGACGATTCACAGTAGCAGGGATGTTACAAATACAAATCGCCCACGTGTAGCTAATTCCGGTAAACGAGTTGACAGGCAGAGCACAACAACTGTTAATCGGGGGCATCATTCTGGTAGAAACGAGGTAAATGCTAATCGCTCAGTTAAACATTATCCTACCCATCGAAAATATGTCCGTACAAAAAAACATGTTCATGTTCATGTACATAAACCAAGACCCATTGAATACCGGGCCAGGTATTATCCGTATCGACGACCTGTACATGTAAACATTGTTTGGACACCAAGAGTATACCGGGATTATTGTGTAATTTATCCGGAGATAAAAAGATGGAGATATCATCGCCATTATACGGTGCACACCATTTCAGCTTACAATGCTTATTATCACATGGGTGAAGTTCGCAGGGTATATGGAAAAGTAAGCGATACATATTATGCTTATGAAACGGATGAATATTTTCTCTACGTTGGTGCCCGATTTCCATACCAGGATTTTACAGTTGTTGTTCCGGGCTATATTGCCCGTGATTTTCACAGAAGACCACAACGGTATTTCCTCAGAAACCATATTGAAGTAACCGGATTGATTACCTCATTTGAAGGTGAACCGGAAATGGTAGTTAAAAGGCACCACCAGATCAATGTTTATTAGAGATGGAATTCAATAATCAACCCCGGCAATTGTCGGGGTTTTTTAATGGTATTCAGGTGGTATTCAGGATTGCAAATCCTGAATAGCTGGTTTCTATTCGGTTTTTGCTCCTTCTTCAGCATCCAGGGTTGGCAAGGTCTGCATAAGAAGACGTAACGCTTCATCGCTGTTTTTTTCTTCGGTAAGATCAAATACCGGAACCGACTTGCCATCAAAAGAAACATCACAGTTGTCCATAATTTTCATGATCTGCTGTTCAGAAAAATTTTCCCTTAAACGGCGGCCAAATGAATAAGCGTCAATGGTAGATTTGTCGTTATTCTTAAAATCTGAGTTATACCTTATAAGTTCAACCAGTCCTTCCACAGGACCTGCCGACAGATGCACTCCGTTCCAACTACTGTTCACGGTTTTCAGTCCAAATTCTTCTTTTTTCAGAAGAAGTTCTTTACGAATGCTTTTCTCATGTGCATTTACAGGGTTGGTTGCACCTACAAAATTTTGTCGTACTTCCGCCCAGTTTGTATTTCCGCAGAGAGTCATGGTAATAATGGATCGATCAGCTTTTGTGAAATGATCCAATTGTCGCGGATGAAAGCCATTTACCAAAAAAATCTCCTGCCCGTCAAGTGACAGTTTTTGTGCATACGTTCCACCGGCAAGCTTTACAAATGGAACATTTTGCCATAAGTAATCCAGTCCGATGGGTGTAAAATAAGGAAACTCTTTTATAAATTGTAAGCTGCCAAATACTTCTGTTTGGTCAGCCGATATCCCAAATTCGTTTTTAAATTTATTCCTGGCATCTTCTGAAAAATTGCTACCGGCATCATTTGAAAGCCGGTTGATTACTCCATAATGTTTTGCTATGATATCATAATCATCAAGATACTGCGCTGATAAAATCTGAATATTTTGAACCTTTAGTTTAAACTTCTCAATTTTAGCAAATACCATTTTTAAAATTTCCTTGAGCTTAATTTCAGATGAAAACAAGGTAATTTCAGGTTTAATGAAAAACAAAAATTCATTCCCGGCAGTGAGTTCCTTCTTGTAAATTTCTTCATTGTACAACTCCCCTTTCTGGGCTAATTGAACTTTTTGGATGATTTGACTGATTATTTTATTATCCATGGTTTACCCTTATTAATTAACTTCGTTGAACTCCCCGAAAAAATATCGGGGCAGGCAGTCCT
>CAZAMT010000199.1:0-7597 GCA_964486145.1 uncultured Bacteroidales bacterium | reverse complement strand
AAACATGCCGATCCCGAAACCGGATTAATCCCGAGAAATCTGAATGAGTCCAAAGATTTCTGGAATGCCAAAGACGCTGCCGCGGATAATTATCCGTTTATGGTACTTACAGCCGCCATCACGAACCGGGAATTATTTAACGGTACGATGTACGATATGCTCGTTACGGAAACGAAACTCACCTCGCGCCTGGGAAACCTGCCCGACACTTACTCATTTTCGAAAAACGGATTTGTGAATGAACAGGTGGATACGGCTGCTATCCTGTTCGGGGCATCCGAATACGTGAAAGACGGGTTGCTGCCGCTCACCGAATGGCTCGGGGAAAGCCCCTGGTCAGAACGCATGATTGCTGTTTTGGATGACATCTGGCTTTATGCGCAGGTTTCTACCCCCTTCGGCAAAATCCCCTCGGAAAACGTGGAGCTGAACGGCGAAATGATGCAGGTGCTTTCAAGAATTTACTGGATGACCGGCGATGAAAAATACCTCGAATGGGCCACCCGGCTGGCTGATTACTACCTGCTGGGAAATCATCATCCCACCCGCGATTTTACCTCGCTGCGGTTAAGAGACCATGGATGTGAGGTGGTTTCCGGACTTTGTGAAGTTTACGTGACAACGCATTTTGCAGCACTTCAAAAAAAAGAAGCATATGAAAAACCATTGAAGGAAATGCTGGACCGCATCCTGGAAAGCGGCGCTAACCATCACGGCATGTTTTACAACGTGATAAACCCGCAAACCGGCGAAGCAACTAACTCCGGAATTGCCGACACCTGGGGATATACCTACAACGGTTATTACTCGGTTTATTTGCTTGATAGCACAAATGATTACCACAATGCCGTGCTGACTGTTCTAAGCAATTTAAATTTTTACGAAAACTACAACTGGGAAAGCAACAGCGCCGACGGTTATGCCGATGCCGTTGAAAGCGCCCTCAACCTCTACGCAAGGGAACCGGTAAAACAGGCGGCTGACTGGATCGACAGCGAGACGCAAATCATGTGGCACATGCAGGATTCAGCGTATTCCGGCCGCGCAACGGAATGGACCAATTCGGGCATAATTGAAGGCTGGCACGGCGACGGCAACTTTGCCCGGACAACCGTTATGTACAACCTTTGGAAAACGCGGGGAATAACAATCGAACCGTGGCGGGAAGATGTGATTTATGGCGCGGTTCAGGCCAACGGCAAACTTTACGTTGCCCTGAAAACCAAAGACGCATGGGAAGGTGTGCTGAAATTCGATGTGCCCCGCCACCGGGTGAACATGAACCTACCCGTCGATTACCCTAGAATCAACCAGTTTCCGGAGTGGTTCGTTGCAGAAGCCGGCAAGCGCTATAAAATCAAAGACATTAAAAATAATACCGCCAACATATTCACCGGGACACAACTGGCGAAGGGTATAAAAATTCAGTTAATAAAAGAAGGTATTTCTTACTTAACTGTTCAATTACAGGATTGACTTGAATTAAATCATTTAAAACCGAGTTGCTCTGATCTCCAACATTTTGCAAATATAATTTCAAATTGTATTTTTTTCTCGTTATTTGTTGTTACATCAATGAGTTATAAGATTATATAAACCCATACGACCATTATATTCTTACCGCTATGATTCAAAGTATTTCATGAGTGCAACAATTTAATTATCTGTGACTTACATTGACATATAGCAACATTTAGGAAAATTTATGCAACAAAAAGTAAACTCATTTCCATGAATCCTGGTTTCCGTGGCAGTGATATTAACCAATTATTACTAAATTTAACCTTTATGGTTCATCGTTCACTTTCATTTCATCTGAAAATGCGGGGATTTCTGCCAGTTTGTGTATGAATCCTTTACGTTTCACTGTTGTTATTGGAAATTTCAACCTGAACCATTGTAAAAAACTAATTTAAATTTTAAGATCATGTATTTCAGTAAACTGGTATTTGCTTCAATTATCCTCAACTTTTTTTTCCTTGTTTCATCCTCACAAAACAATCCTGACTTTGACACACCTGACAGGCCGCAAATAATTGTGAATTCCGGACAGAATATCATTATCCTTCCCAATGTAAGTGACGGGGATACCATCAATCAGGAATTAAACTTTGATATTATTTCCTCCGATCCCGAAATTTTGAGGGTTGATTCTGCAACACACAATCCAGGAGACAATCTTGCCCTGTTGTGGGTTCATGATCAGGGAATTCTGGATTCTGTATCCATCACAGTCACGATAAATGATGTGGATGGCAATGTAACAAAGGATTTTACGGTTGATGTTGTGGAATATGAACATCACGGGGTTAAATTTGAAATTCACGATGCCGTTTTCTGGCAGGAAATCGTGCCCCTGGATGATACACCTGTATATGGTTCGGTCATACAATCAACAAATTTGACGGCTGCATATGGTGCCCTTAACTGGAATGCCATCCCGTTAACAGTGAGTGCAGGTTGCAACAACGCCTCGCTTTGCGATGGACATGATTTTACAACAGGTTTCCTTGAAGGTTTCCTCGCTCCGAAAAAAACCGGGAATTATAACTTTTATATCAATGGAGACTCACAATATGCACTCTTTCTGAGTACTGATGAGTCATTTGATAATGCTACTGTTATTGCTGCCAACAGTGATAATCATGGTAAAATAGGGGCGCTGGTTGATGGCAGGAAATCTGCCGCGATAGCACTTGACTCGGGTAAGGTGTATGCATTTTACGCAGTACAATGGAATGTGCACCATGAGAATGGTGGCGTTAAGTGGGAATTGCCCGGTGTAATTGAGCCAACATACATTGATGGTCAATACCTTTTTCCCGAATATGACACCCAACGGCCGGACGTCATCCATAGCATTACGGTAAACGCAAAAGGCGACCGTTTCATTGATTTGTCCTGGGATCAAACAACCGATAATCAAAAAATCAACGGATATAACGTTTACCTTAACGGGGTTAAATTGAACGAGGAGAACCTGGATAAAACCAGCTATTTCATTGACAACCTAACACCAAACACAAACTATTCCGTTGCAGTTACGGCCCTTGATCGTGTGATGAATGAATCTTTCATTGACACCATAGTAAACGTAAAAACACTTCCACCTGACACAGAGCCGCCTTTGCCCCCATCCACTTTTAGTGCTGATATTGCCACCGGTTTGGCACTAAAACTAAGCTGGGAAGGTGCTTCCGATGGACAGAGCTATATTTACGGATACAATGTATATCTTGATGGAACGATTTATAATACCGAAAATCTTGTTTCTGATAATAGCATTATACTTAAAGTGCTTGACCCTGAGACTGAATACACAGTTGAAGTGGAATCTGTTGATGCCGGAAGAAATGTATCAGAAAAAAGTAATCCGTATGCGGTTTCAACATTGAAATTTGATCCACTGGATGATAACCTTGGATTAAATACAGGAAAACTGACATTTTCAACCGAAGCCATGTCATTTAATGAGGGCCTTGGCGTTAATCCCAATTATAAAGGAGGTGATGTGTTCAATGCTGCACACACCACCTTATTGGAAGATTTAAAGCCAGGTGCCATACGATGGGGTGCCCTTACTGCAAATCCTTTAAGCTTCTCTGATTATACCGGTGCAGGCAAATCTGTGACCATCGGGAAATTCATGGCTCGGTGCAATGAATTTAATGCATACACAGCCTTTTGTTGCGGAGTTGAAAACAGTACGGACTGGAGACAGAATCCGGAAACATTTGTACGTTTTATTGAATATATCAACGGCCCTGATGATACCCCCGGTGGCCAGTTAAGGGTAGCCGAAGGATATACAGAACCATTCCTGAAAAACAGTCCGGGATTGATCTTTGAATTCGGAAATGAGGTCTGGGGAAAATCAACACACAATGCCCAGATCGGTTCCGATTATGTGGTGTATGCCGAATGGTGCCGGGAAATGGCACTTAAAATGAAGGCCTCTCCGTATTATGATTCATCAAAAATATTTCTGGCCTATAGCTCCAGGTATCCTGCCCGGGAGTCAAGTTATGGTTTGAATGAAAAAATCATTGACGGAACCGATGGTGAGGTGGAATGGACTGCACCATCAGGGTACCTTGGAGGTAACCTCAATTATGATCCCGCATTTCCACCAGCCAACTCCGAACTGGAATATTATCAGAATGTAAGAAACAGGGCTGATATTTTCCTTGAAGGAATGTTCAGTTCTCATAAATATGAGGTTATCGAAACTGGGCGATTGCTTGAACAATACATGTACGAGTCGAACACCACCACACCTACCTATAACGGCAGACTTGGACAGGCCCTGTTAAGTACCGATTATTATTTAAGTGCAATGGAACTTGGTTCGGCTATACCAACCATTTTCCATTTAACAGGAGGTCAGTGGCGTATTACGGAACCTGAAAATAATTACCGCAGGCTGCCCCTGTTCCTCACTGCCCGTTATATTAATAATTACTGTAAAGGTGATGTTTTATACAACACCTATGAATCAAACAAAATGGGGATATCAGAGCAGGGTGCCACATTCAGTGAGCGACCGGTAGGTATTCATACCTACAAGAATGATGACGGGTACACCATCGTACTTATCAGCAGGGATTATGTGGAAGATCATTACGTGCAACTTGATCTGCCGGACGATATGAATTACAATTCCAACGGCCAAATGATCACCCTTTCCGGCGCTAACTTCAGTACCAAAAATACAAGCATTGATACAACGGAAATAACGGTGAATGACAGCATGGTTGTGAAAGTCCCCCGTCATGCCATGATATTGTTGCATTTTACAGCAGAGGATATCACCATGGAAAATCTTCCTCTGGCATATTATCCCTACCCAAGAATGGAGGAAATTATTTTATCTGATGAAAGTTATACATTTACAGAACCCAGTGAAACAAAAAGGATCGATGCACAAATACTTCCATCAAATTCGTGGGATAAGATAATTGATTGGGAACTTCTTCATAATTCAGGTAATTACGGTATTCTGAAGTATGATATGCATTGCCTGGTTTATGCCGGTAACGATCTATCAAATGAATCAGATTCAATGATATTAAGGGCATCAAACAGGGCAGGCGACGTGATCAGTGAGGTTGTGCTTTATCCTACCAACCCGGCAGTAAACATCGAGAACGAAGCCATGAACGGGATTGATATATATCCCAACCCCGCGAAAGGTAAATTGTATATTGATTCCGTTGAAAAGCTCAAAGTACGCATCGTAAATGTCAACGGCACAGTGGTTATTGAAACAAACCTGGTCAAGGGACGAAACGAAATTGATATTTCCGGAATGATTCCCGGGGTTTACGCGTTGCATGCCGGTAAAAAAGTCACGCGGGTGATTATTTCAGAATAATAACTGATTTCATGAATCAGCCCGGAATTCAGTAAAATGAATTCCGGGTCTATATAAAATTTATACATGATGAGACATTATAAAAAACTACTAACTGCCCTCCTTTTAATTGTACCTGTACTAAACCTGCACCCCTTATCATATAGCGTTGATTTTGAAGAAATTGAACACCCATACCTCTTTTTTTCAAAACAAGACATTCCTGATATCAAAAAAAGAATGGAAAAAGAACCATTCCGCACCCGTTGGCAGATTTTCATACGGAATGCAGATCAAATTCTTGAAACTTCACCTCTTGACTATCAAGCAGGATTTGAAAAATCAGGCAGAGCAAGAACACATCTCGAAAATGCCGGTAAAACAGCCTTTGCATACATCATTACCAACAATAAAAAGTACGCCCGAAGGGCGATTGACGAAGCCATTTCCATGGTCAGGGGAATCATTCCAAACGAACATGAGGAATGGGGTTGGTATAATCCCGACCACCGAAACTGGAACAAAGGAGCAGACCTGAATACCGCTGAAATTTGCTATGCGCTTGCCATGGTATATGATTGGTGTTACGATGCATTATCTGAAAGTGAAAGACAAAAAATCAGAACAGCTATTGAAACAAAAGGCATACAACATTACCTCCATTCAATTGAAGGAAAGCGACAGGACTTCTGGGTTGACAATCCTGTTTCAAACTGGGCAGGTGTGGTAAATGGTGGCGTTGGCCTGGCAGCTCTTGCCATATACAATGAATCCGAAGATGCCCGGAAAGCAGTTAACTATGCCCAAACGTATATTCCCCAATTCCTGGATCATGTTTTCTTAAAAGATGGTGGCGGACACGAGGGTGTCATGTATGCGCGCTACGGAGAATTGTTTGCCCTCTATTTCCTGATGGCCGAACAACGGTTGTTTGGTCCCGACCTGGAATTTCTGGAGCAATTCAATCAAAAACTCGCTGGTTACTGGGATGTATATTTGTTTGCACCTGATTCAAAATACGCCAATTTTAATAATATGAATGAGCCCACCTTCAATGTGTTATGGGGAAGCCATCACGGTTATTCGGGCGGTCCGAATTCCGATATCAATGCACTGATGGAAAATTTCGCCGGCGGCGACCCGCTGCTCCTTTGGGCGGCCGATAATGGTGCGCCACGGTTTTACTGGGAAGGCGCTTCACCCTGGTTTTTTCTCTGGAGGCGCGGAGAACCCGACCATGTTGCAGTAAACGAAAAACCCGAGTTGCAGAATGCCGTTTTGTTTCGCGGCGCCGGACATGCGGTTTTTCAGTCGGAAAAACTTTGGCTGGCCTATAACGGTGGCTGGATAAGCAATAAATCACACAATAACAAGGATATAGGCTCTTTTATTCTTGTGGTAGATGAAGAACGAATGGTCAACGACCCGGGCTACGGAGATGGCCATGCCATGAATCATTCCACAGTGGTTATAAATGGCAAAGATCAAATCCGCGGAAGGGCAGGAGAATATCTCTGTTTCGGCTCAGGAGAAAACTTTCATTACCTCGCTACTGATATAACCCATGTTTACGATAAGAGTGATTTGGAAAAATTTATTCGTCACATGCTGATGGTCAATGGAAAATATATCGTGATGCTGGACGAAGTGAAAGTGAAAAACAATGCTGAAATGGAATGGCGCCTCCAGACCCGAAGCGAAACTGAAACATTCGGGAACGGGCATGCAGTAATAAATGGAAAAGATCACCGGTTGTATGTACTGCACACTGCAGATGGGGTTAATACACAAATTACGCCCTGGGAAGGGAAAAACGGGAAGCTCAATGCAATCAGCAAAAAACCCAAGGAAAAAAAGAATAATCATTTGTTGGCAACAGTGCTGTTTCCTGTTGAGAAAGGAAATGAAGTAAACAGCAATATCCCGACAGTTGCTTTTAACAATGGGAAATTGACTGTCAGCAATGGAGAAAGCATCAATGAAACAATTATTTTTGAAAAAGGTAATGGCAGATGGCTTTTAAAAGAAGTAAACGAAGAAAAAAACCTGTCTGTTTATAAAGCCAATGAACGAACCATTCAACCATTCAGGGAAATGAAATCGGGAATTAATCCTGACGACTTACCTCAATGGTTTCTTCCCATTACAAAATGAAAATGTAAGTAATCTGAAAAAATATTTCTATGAAAATTCTAATTGTATTGCTCTTTGGTCCCCTGCTCTTTGTTTTTGGAAGCAACGCAC
>CAZAMT010000198.1:4809-7699 GCA_964486145.1 uncultured Bacteroidales bacterium | reverse complement strand
ATAGGGACCAACGCAACCTTTTGTGAATTTTTTATATCTTACCAAAATATTTGTGAAATGTGAAATACAGATAGTGCCATGAAAAAATTAATAACGTTTATAGTCATAATTAGCCCGGTTCTTTTGACCAGTTATGATCCCGTGTATGATTATGCCCCTGACAATTACAAACCAATATTACTTGAAAGAAGCATACTTGAGAGTTCAGTGAAATATGAAACTCAGAGAAAAATCCTGGACCCCGGAAAAATATATACATTCAAAAACTACATTTTGTTAAATGAAAAATACAAGGGTATTCATGTTTTTGATAATTCTTCTCCTGAATCACCCCAAAACATCGGATTCATAAAAATACCCGGATGCATTGATATGGCAGTTAAAGATAGTATATTGTATGCTGATAATGCAGTAGACTTAATTGCAATTGACATCACCAATGTTAAGTCTCCAAAGGTTGTCAAGCGGATTGTTGAAGTTTTCCCGGAACTAAAACCTCCAGGTCAGGATTGGATTCCTTACGCTTATGGCAGGGAATCAAGACCTGAAGAAACAGTAATTATTGAATGGATAGAAGAATAATGTTATGAAACAGACCATCCGCCAATTGTCGGACAAGTTATCTGAGATAATTACTGAGGCACACACGACCATGATTGAAATGAGTGCCAAATTTCAGGTTTGGTCACAAATTTTAAACAGATGAAAAGTGCAAACGCTCCGTATTTGATCATTTTATTGATGATACTTGCCTCATGTTATTCGGACACCGGAACATCAGGCAATCCATCAACTGCTGGCCAGGGAGGATCTCTTGCCAGATTTACCGTTCGTGGTAATTATTTGTATACCCTGGATGAATTTCAGTTACATACTTTTGATATCACTCAAGCAGCAAATCCTGTTTCTTCGAGCACCGGTGATTTTTACAATGGTTTGGAAACAGTTTTTACCCAGGATGGATTCCTCTACATCGGTACTCGCGATGGTATGATGATTTATGATTTAACAAATCCTGGTCAGCCAAACCACGTTTCAACATACCATCATGTTGTGAGTTGTGATCCTGTAGTCGTAAAGGATGACTATGCTTTTGTTACTCTTAATTCAGAACATTTTTGGTGTGGACGACACGTGAACGAATTACAAATTATTGATATCAGTGATAAACATAATCCCAAAAAGGTCAACAGTTTTTCTATGGATAGCCCGAAAGGGTTGGGAGTAAAAGAAAACCTCCTGTTTATTTGTGATGATGCTCTTGAGGTTTACAATCTGGATAATTTGCCTGAGATAGGTTTTGTTGAGGAATTTAAAATACAGGCACACGATGTTATTCCAATGAGCGAAAAACTGCTTGTTATCGGGAAAGATGGTTTACGTCAATATAGCTATCAGACGAATTCAATTACGTTGATTAGCGAAATCAAATTTGGTAAAGAAACGGATTAAGATGTTAAATTAAATATTTTATTGGTGAGAAAAGCTTTCGTAGTCATTGGCATTACACTCATATCAGCTACGATATGGTGCCAGGAAGATGGGAAAACAGCTCGTTTTACTTTTTCCCATGAACCATTTTACATGATTAAAAATATTTTAAAAACCGATGTGGATATTGCGCTGGGAAGTGGTCACTGGTTGATTATTTCACCCATGTTTGCGGCGCGTGAGAATCATTATGAGGATGAATACTATTATTACGATGATTATTACGAAGATGAGTTTAACAAACTTCTTGGGTTTGGTGTGAATGTGGGGCATCGGATGTTTGGGAATCCAATAGATATTCCCGGAGGCATTTATTTTATGTATCAGGCAGGCTGGAGACATTTCAAGCTTGAGTACCGGGATAGAACCTGGGGAGATGTTGAGTTTGACGGTTACGATGCCATTACATATGACTTCTTCAATATGAATACTTCCATTAACAAATTTGGTTTGGATATCCTTGTGGGATACCAGTTTCTGATAAAAAATGCATTAATTCTGGATGTTTATCTTGGTGGAGGCATTCGTTATAGCGCTAAAGAATTTACCGGAAACCAAAAAAGAGAGTTCAAATACAATTTTATTGATTATGGATACACGGGCCTCCTACCTCAAGGAGGTGTGCGTTTGGGTGTGGTTTTGTGAGACAGGATGGCTTTTTTTTTATTGATTTGGTACATTTGATTTAAAATTAAAATCAATAAAGTAAATCAATGTCCAAACTTCGAACTACTTTCATTTGGATTACCTTTTTCAGTATCGCCATGGGCTATATGGAGAGCGCTGTTGTAGTGTATCTTAGGGAGTTATTTTATCCTGATGGATTTGCATTTCCATTGCAGCCCATTGACGGACTCATTGCTGTAACAGAAATTTTACGTGAAGCTGCAACCATCATCATGTTAATTGGTATTGGCGCTGTTGCTGGCAAAACCAATATCGAAAGGTTTGCATGGTTTATTTATTGCTTTGCCGTTTGGGACATATTCTATTACATGTTTTTGAAAATGCTTATCGGTTGGCCTGAATCATTTTTAACCTGGGATATCCTTTTTCTTATCCCGGTAACCTGGGTTGGCCCGGTAATAACCCCAATCCTGGTGTCGTTTACAATGATACTGCTTGCTTTGGTCATTGTAATACCTGAAAGAGTTCACAACATGAAAGCCAGGGTCAAACAACTTGACTGGGTGTTGTTTATACTTGGTTCTCTTATAATCATTGTTTCCTTTACCGAAGAATATACAAGGTTCATTTTAGATAGCTACACACTAAAAGTTATATGGTCACTTCCAAACCACAAACCATTGTTTGATCTTGCACTTGAATATGAACCTGAACTTTACAGATGGTGGATTTTTTGGTTGGGGGAGTTGATTATATTGTTTGGAGTGGGACG
>CAZAMT010000198.1:0-4709 GCA_964486145.1 uncultured Bacteroidales bacterium | reverse complement strand
ACAGATGGTGGATTTTTTGGTTGGGGGAGTTGATTATATTGTTTGGAGTGGGACGCATATACTACAGAAATTGGAGAAAATAAACAGAAGCACTGTAATGGATGGATGCGCGGGTTTGATTAAAATCCATTCTTTTATATTTCCAGTTTTAAAGGCTCCATATTAACTAATCCGGCTCCAGTCAAAACTTCGTTGTCGCATGGTTTCAAGGACCTGTTGCAGCAACTGGTTTTCCTGTTTTTGCAGTTCAGGATCTTCCTCCAGTATTTCTTCTGCCTTGTTTCTGGCATATTGAAGAATTTGATTGTCTCTGGCAAGATTGGCCAGTTTCAAATTGAAAGCTATTCCACTTTGCTGTGTTCCTTCCATGTCTCCGGGGCCTCTTAATTGAAGGTCTGCCTCGGCAATTTCAAACCCGTCATTGGTGCGAACCATGGTCTCAATGCGCTGTCGGCCTTCCTTGCTTAATTTGTATGAAGTCATCAGAATACAATAGGCTTGATCGGCCCCCCGGCCAACCCGTCCTCGAAGCTGGTGAAGCTGCGATAATCCAAATCGTTCGGCACTTTCGATCACCATAACCGAGGCATTGGGTACGTCAACACCCACTTCAATAACGGATGTTGCAACCAGAATATCGGCTCTGCCTTCCTTGAAATGGGCCATGGCTGTATCTTTTTCTTCAGGTTTCATGCGCCCGTGAACAACGCTTACGGTATATTCCGGAGCCGGAAAGGCACGTGCAATGCTTTCATAACCGTCTTCAAGATCCTTATAATCAAGCTTCTCCGATTCCTTGATCAATGGATAAACAATGTAAATCTGTCTTCCGGCATTTATCTGTTTCTTTATGAAACCAAACAAGGCAAGTCGCTTATTGTCGTAATAGTGGTATGTTTTTATCGGTTTTCTTCCGGGAGGCAATTCATCAATAACCGAAACTTCCAAATCACCGTAAAGGGTCATAGCCAATGTGCGGGGGATAGGGGTGGCTGTCATCACGAGAATATGGGGTGGTTGTTTGTTTTTCTTCCATAACCTGGCTCGTTGTGCAACGCCAAAGCGGTGTTGTTCATCGATAACAGCCATACCAAGGTTTCCGAATTCAACTTCTTGTTCAATCAAAGCATGTGTACCAACCAAAATGTGTAAACGGCCATCCAACAGCCCCTCTCTGATAACCTTCCTTTCTTTGGCTTTCGTTGACCCGGTGAGTAATGCTGTAGATATTTCTATTCCTTCCAGAAATTTTTGAATGGTCATGTAATGTTGCTGGGCCAAAATTTCGGTGGGAGCCATTATGCATGCCTGAAATCCATTATCAATCGTTATAAGCATTGATAACAAAGCTACCAGTGTTTTTCCGCTTCCAACATCGCCCTGTAATAGCCGATTCATTTGCCTTCCTGACCCTATATCCCTCCTTATTTCTTTTACAACACGTTTTTGGGCGTTGGTGAGTTCAAAAGGCAGATTATTTTGATAGAATGCATGGAATAACGCACCCACTTTTTCAAATATAAACCCGTTCGATTTGGTTTTTATCCGGTATTTTTGTTTCAGAAGTTGTAACTGAATATAAAAAAGTTCCTCGTACTTGATTCTGAACTGCGCTTTCTCCAAAGATCCCTGTTCTCGTGGGAAATGCAAATTTTTTAATGCTGTCTCAAGTGGCATTAAACCAATGTCTTTTATAAGCCATCCGGGTACTGTTTCTTCTATCGTGCCATCAATTTCCTGAAAAAGATTATTGACCAGTTTTGTTATTGTTTTTGAATTGATGTAATGTGACTTTAATTTTTCAGTAAGGCTGTACTGTCCATGCACAGGATGTTGTAGAATCTGATCCATTGATTCGGCAGGCTCAACCTCGGGATGTGCAATGTTAAACTTATTTCCGAAAAGGGTTGGGCGACCAAACACCAAATATTCCTTATGAAGGTGGAGATTTTGCTGAATCCATTTAATTCCCTGAAACCAAATCAATTCAATCATACCAGTTCCATCCGTGAAAGTAGCAACAAGCCTCTTTTTTCGATATTCACCGATCAACTGAAACGATATGATCTTTCCTTTAAGCTGTATATGTGAGATGTGGTTATTAATTTCATTTATTTTATATATCTTGCTTTTGTCAATGTATTTGTAGGGAAAATAATACAATAAATCTTTGTATGTGTTGATGTCCAATTCTTTTGAAAGAACTTCTGCCCGCTTAGGGCCGACACCCGGGAGAAATTTTATGTCTTTGCTCAGAATGGACATGTTAAATAATTCATATTAATTCATGTTATCATTTGGTTTCATCAATAGTGCATTCAGAATATTTTGTAAATATATTATCCATTATTTAAAAGCCAAAAACAAACAAGGATACGGAATCCACTCTCCATTCATGTATAATTTTGTAAAAAAAGTAGTTGCAGCGAAAACACATGATATAAAAGAAATTGAGTATCTGCGCAATCACTTCAAAAAATCAAAAAGAAAGATTCAAGTGTCTGAAATAGGCGCTGGATCAGTAATGACAGATTCAAAGATGAGGTCAGAACAATTTATTGTAAACAATTCAACTCAAAAAAAGGTAAACAAATTTTTATACAGGATGGCCGTATTTGCCAAACCTGATTATATTGTCGAACTGGGTACATCTTTTGGTTTTAGTTCCATGTATATGGCAAAAAGTGGCTGTGAGAAGATTTACACGGTTGAAGGTGACCCTGAAATTGCAACCATTGCAAAACAAAATTTTGCAAAACTGAATTATACCAACATAATACCAATCCATAAATCATTTGAGGAAGCATTTCCCGAAATAGTTTCCAATTGGCTTGGAAAAGGAATGTTTTTTATTGATGGGAATCATACGTATCAAGCCACACTCAAATATTTTAATTATGTTATTAAACATTTGCCAGATGATGGTGTTCTCATTTTTGATGATATTTATTGGTCAAGGGGAATGACAACTGCGTGGGAGGAAATAGTAAGTTCACCGTTGGTAACATTGTCTGTTGATTTATTTCACGTTGGCGTTGTATTTGTGAAAAAAAAATTATATAAACAGCATTATTTAATTAAATTTTGATATTAAATGCAGAAGTTTAATCATTGTTCTTTTATATTCATAAATTATTGAAAACTTTAAAAATGAATAGCTTAATCACACTTGATAACATAAGTAAAGAGTATCACCTGGGCAATATCATTGTTCCGGCTTTGCAGTCAGTTACCATCGACATAGGTAATAATGAATACGTTGCAATTATGGGGCCGTCAGGTTCAGGGAAATCAACGTTGATGAACATTGTAGGATGTCTGGATACACCATCTTCTGGAAAATACATATTGAACAGGCATGATGTGAGTACCTTAGATGATGATAACCTTGCAGAAATACGAAACAATGAAATTGGTTTTGTTTTTCAAACCTTTAATTTATTGCCAAAGTATTCGGCAGTAGAAAATGTTATGTTGCCCATGGTTTATGCCGGGAAAAACAAGGATGAAAGAACAAAACGTGCGAAAGAGGTTATGACTGACGTTGGATTACTGGATCGAATGAACCATCGACCCAATGAATTATCCGGGGGACAGAGGCAACGAGTTGCTGTGGCAAGGGCGTTGATAAATCGTCCTTCCATCATACTGGCCGATGAACCAACGGGAAACCTTGATTCAAAAACTTCTGTGGATATAATGAAATTGTTTGATGATATTCATGCAGCAGGAAATACCATTATCCTTGTGACCCATGAGGAAGATATAGCCGTTCATGCGCAACGGATTATCCGTTTAAGAGATGGTTATGTCGAATCAGATATCATGAATGAAACCGTTGAGGCTGAGAAGTGAACAAACCGTTTGAAAATGCACAGATATGGTACCTTTTTGTCATTGGCCATCTGCGTAAATGAATAAATGAAGCGGCTCTATCAAAGTAAAATTAATTTTATACAAATGAAGATATACACAAAAACAGGAGACAGGGGGATGACATCATTGATTGGAGGGAAAATTGTCCCAAAGTTTAATGACAGAATAGAAGCTTATGGTACAATAGATGAATTAATTTCCTACATTGGATTGCTTAGAGATTATAAAGAAACAGAACATTTTTATAACCAGTTGTTATTAATACAGGATCATCTGATGATTTCTGCCTCCATTCTTGCAGCAGATTGTGATGATTGCATGGAGAAGTTACCAGCATTGAGTGATGGGGATATAACATTTTTGGAAACCAATATTGACACAATGGAAGAAGTTCTTCCTCCATTAACCTCGTTTATATTACCAGGAGGACATCCGGTTGTTTCATTTTGCCATATAGCAAGGAATGTGTGCAGAAGGGCAGAGCGGGTCTCCCTGAAGGTGGCGCAGGAGGTGGAAATTGATAATAAGGTACTCAAATACCTGAATCGTTTGTCAGATTTTCTGTTTGTAATGGCAAGGAAACTTTCCTATGACATGAACGTAAAGGAAATTCCCTGGAAACCTGAAGTGAATAATACCCAAATTGAGCGATTCCGCTCAACGATTAAGTAAATGTAAGCCTTTCACCTCACTTATTCGGTGAAACGCAACATTTCCTAGATCGGGGTTATACCTAAGTAAAGCGTTTGTTCGCTATGCTCCAACCGCTCAACTTAGGTAATATTGATTAGCAATTGATAATTTTATTTGTATATATTTGCGAAATTTTAAAA
>CAZAMT010000197.1:0-7701 GCA_964486145.1 uncultured Bacteroidales bacterium | reverse complement strand
TCAAAATGATTAAGCTGGGTTTTCTGATGTATAAGATTTTGCCTTTAATAAATGAATAAAACTTTTATAAATGACTACAACCAAAAATGACGAGTTTAGTCGGTTATTAATGATAAAATCATGATATAAATCCATTGTGGAATTATACTATTTCACCAAACTAAAAATCCTGGTAATTTCTTATTGAACGTTCATAGCAACCAAAGTAAAACATAACCAACCATTGATATTATTGCAGAAGCTATGACAACCGGCAGCAGGTTTTTCTTTAAAATATCATTGAACTCACTAAGTCCTGCAACAGCGGCTGCCGCAATGATGTTAAAAAGACACACTGCATTGCCTATGGAAGCACCTGCCAGTTGAAGACTTAAAATTATCTCCGTTTGCATGTCCAAACTCATAGCAGCATTATACTGAACCGGTCCAAATATAATGTTTGAAACGGTAGTACTTCCGGTGATAAAGGCCCCAATTACACCAATCAAAGGGCTAAATAACGGGTAGGCGTTGCCCGTCTTTACAAACACATCGGCTATGGCTTCAATCATTGATGGCATTTGGTTTCCACTGTTCATCATTAACTGTGTAATGGCCAACGATGGAAATAAAACCAAAAAAACAGCAAACGTTTTTGATATCACCGGCTTCAGATCAACGTTGTAGTTTTTTACACGGTATAAAGCAAATGTTGCTGCAGCTACAAAGGGTATAAGCGGAGACCGAAAAGGTTGCAACGAAGCGTTCACACCGGTTCCATACAATGATGAAAATTCAAGTTCATATGCCAGTAATTTAGCAAACCAGGGGAAAATTTTCGGAATCAAAAGCAGAAAAACCAAAACCATGTATGGAATCCACGGTTTCCAGTAAAATTTTTTGTGTTCAAAAAGAAAAAAATAGGAGAATACAGCCATGAAAATGGACGCAACAATACCTGCCAGTTCACGGAAAAAATAAGCGGATGCTGCAAAGGGAACCATCATGACAGCATACAAAATCCAACCCGACCATCCAACCTTTCCTTCAGATTCTTTTCGGAGATAAGCATATGCAAATCCAATTACCACCGCTCCGGCCAATAGAATAGCAATTGCCGCAAATAAATAGATGAAACTTACTGATTCCATATCTAATCCCAGCGGCATTTCCAATCCGGCAATAACAGGTGTGCCTAAGGCACCGGAAATGGCAAAAAAACCATCAACTAACAGTACAACCGCTATAGACAATACCGGCGAAAAACCCATGGAAATGAGCAGCAAAGGCACAATTGCACCAGGAGTACCAAACCCGGCAACACTTTCAAAAAAAGCAGTAAGGAATAGCGCCAAAAAGAAAAAACGGAAGTTTTTATCAGAATGAATTGTTGCCAGCGACTCTTTTATATCCGCGATGTAGCCCTTTTGCTCCATAATATGATACAAAAACACAGCTCCAAAGATAATCATCAGTATGTTGATGGTACCGATAAATGCACTTACAAGAGATGCAAAAAAAGTAGCCGTGGTACTCCCACTATAAAAAAACAACACCACCGTAATGGCCAATCCAATGTAAATAGCAGGACGAACCCCTTTCCAGATGCTGATGATTACCAACGCGATGATTGGTAAAAATGAAAGGATAACATACAAATCCGACATAGCTATTATGTTAAGCAAATTCTGCATTTTTTAAGTGTTACCGGGTATTTATACAATTATCAATAACAGAAAAACAAAAGATGATAACAGCCTGCTATCGTATTTAAGCGGGTCAACGATTTTCATAATTTTCGTATACCGGTGTTCCTGGTGCATTGGATTCAAAAGGTAATTAAATTCTCCGGGAACCACTGCAGAAGGCACTTTCAACACATAAGCACCTGTTTGTTGGATAAATCGTTTACCGATTTCCTGCGTAACAGCTAATTTACTTCGCAGATCATACCATTTTACCGGTAATTCTTCCGGAAAAACCTCCAGGATGCTTAATTTTTGTGGTAACGCAATAGTTACCATGCAAATAGATGTCTCTTTAATTAAATGATAATTGTGTACCAAAAATTCAACATAGGCCAGTGCGATATTCCCCGCAGTATATACCATGTTAATGCCTTTGGGGTTCCACCTGCCCCCGTAAAGTGCGGCTCCTGTGCCCGACAGATCTTCAATAAATTCTTTTTTCGCAATCCGGTAAACCAACATCAGGCCAAAATTCCATGTTCCATCCGGCCAATCTCATCAAGGAGCATGCGGATCCCAAAACTATTGGTTAATAATTTTTTGGGCTGTACATTTCCCAGGGCAACATTGGTAGTAGACATCCAATCGTAGAAAGAATCACCAAATGCGGCTGTTCCTTTACGGTAAACTTCCTCAACTTCAAGTACCTTCTCCGAGACAGTGGAGTTAAACTCCGTCTTTCGTTTGTAGGTATCAATGGAAATAGGCAGTATTTTGATAAATTCTTCAACGGATAATTTGGCCTGCTTTAATACAAACTTGAGATACTTTTTTGATATTCCTCTGTTGGCAAGGTTGTAATAATCGGCAGAAACATACCCTGAAACCGGCTCTTCAAGGATTCGGAATTTTTGCTCCTGAGCTTTATATCTTTCAGCCATAATGGTGTATTTTTACATAAATTTACCCACAAATATACACATTTTCCTTAGCGAAAAAAATTAATCTCTATATTTATATTTTATTCCTTACCTGCAGTTCCATCAGCCAGTGCAATAACTGTATTACCCGGTTTAGGAATAATTCTTGAATCTGTTGTAAATACATGGAGGTTATTGTTTTCACGAATCAAAAACAAGGGGATTGTTCGGCCTTTGTAATAATCAAGGAAATCCTGATAATTAAAATTTTCTGTCAAACTGGTAGATTTAATCACAGCCTTATTTCCAAATCTTTTGCGGAGATATGGGTAAGTAATACCTTCTCCAAAAAGATACCTTCCCCTTAAATGTTTAAACGATGTTTCCGAGTCGGCAGTATTCTTAACCGATGTTGGCATTAACTGGTAAAGTTCTTCTCTTTTAAATATCTCAGCCATATGCAATACAGCCATGGCATTGACTTCATCGTTTGGAGTAAGTGCCAGTAATTTACCAATACCTTCAAGTTCAAGGGATTCCATCACATTTTTTGCCATCACATTGCCAAAATACGTTTTTATTCCTGCAAGTTGTGCTTTGTTCACATGAGAACGGTTTGAATCGATCATGGCAACCTTATAACCTTTATCCATTAAAATTTTGGCAATTTCAATCTGCCAGTCCTCAGCTCCGAGAAAAAGTACGCCTTGCGGATCAGACTGGGCAACCTTCAACCAACGTGCCACGGGCATTGATGTTAACCCATAGATGGTTACCGTGCCAATAATGACAATAAACGTAATCGGTACGATATAATTTGATCCTTCCATTCCCGTTTCAGACAATCGAATAGCAAACACCGAAGCAATTGCTGCTGCAACAATACCCCGGGGCGCCATCCATGAAAGGAAAAGTTTTTCACGAAATTTTAATTTCGATTGCACTGTTGATAAAAAAACTGATACCGGACGTGCAATGAGGATAATTACAGCAAGAAAAATTAAACTATTTACACTAATCATGGTAATGTTATCTAAATCCATCCGTGCAGCAAGAATTATAAATAAACTTGATATAATAAGAACCCGCAAATTCTCTTTAAATTCTGCAATATGTTTAATAGTAACCAGTTTTTGGTTATCAAGAACAATACCCATGAGTGTTGCTGCGAACAAACCCGATTCTTTCTGAATCAACTCAGAGACCATGTACGCTGCAATGACCATGGTTAAGGTGAATGTTTCCTGCAAAAAATCAGGTATTAAAAACCGGCTAATCAACCATACCAGAAACCATGCAAAGAGCAACCCGATGAGACTTCCTGCAATTACAATACCGCCTAAGTTTAGTAAAATAACCCGGGTAGCTTCTTGTACCTCACCAATAAGAATCGTATCAAAAACCAGCACTGCCAGCAGTGCTCCAATTGGATCAATGATGATTCCCTCCCATTTTAAAATATTGGCAACTTTTGTTGTGGGCCTGATATGACGAAGTAACGGACCAATTACCGTTGGTCCTGTCACTACCAGGATCGCCCCAAGGATAACGGAAATTTGCAAGTTCAATCCCAGTAAATAATATGCAGTAATGGTTATTATTGCCCACGTTACCAGCACCCCCACAGTAATTAAAAGCAATACCACTTTGCCAATTTCCCGCAATTCTTTAATCCTTAATGAAAGTCCACCTTCAAATAATATAATGGCTACAGAAATCGATATTAATGGCATTAACGTTTCCCCCAGCAAATGATCCGGATCAATAAAACCAGTCAATGGCCCGGCAACAAAACCAAACAGCAGAAGAAAGAATATGGAAGGAAATTTTAGTTTCCAGGCAATCCATTGAGCTCCAATTCCTAAAATCAATATGCTGGCAAGTCCAATAATATTTGTTTCAACCATAAAAAAACGGGTTTTTGCGAATTTAGCAATTCATGTTGGAAGTCGTTTCATGGTATCACAGTTATTCTCCATTTTATCCTTCAACCATAGTAGGTTTTGATTTTAGAGTCAGGAATGAAGCATCTCCGTTATTTAGAAACAATCCTATAGTTATTTTAAGTTTGCACTTGAATCATCGGGTTGATAATCACTAATTCTTTTATGAACAAAGGGAATGAGATTCTGTTTGAAATAATAATTGTTTTGAATTCAACTTTATAATATGGAAGAAAATAAGTCATTTGGCGAATACAACGGAAAATTCATGATCAATCAAATGGTTTTAAGAGGTGGGTCCTGTGCAACACCAAAAACACATATACGAAAAACATATCGAAATTTTTTTCAAACAAATAAGCGCTGGCAGTTTTCAGGTATACGGCTGGACGAAGACAAAAATTGAAATGAAAACAAATATGAATGGGCAATTTTTTCAGGACATCATTGATGGATTAAAATCTAAACCAAAGTATATCCCGTCTAAATATTTCTATGATGCTGAAGGTGACAGACTCTTTCAAAAAATCATGAAATTGGAAGAATATTACCTCACCCGGTGTGAATATGAAATTCTAGATAACAATAAATCAAAAATACTCAACCTGTTCATCGAAAATGCCAGGGGATTCAGCTTGATTGAATTTGGTGCAGGCGATGCTTATAAAACCAAGCTGATATTGCATCACTTTACGGATAAAAATGTTGATTTTATTTATAGTCCGGTTGACATTAGCGGAAATATTCTGAAAACGCTGCAAAAAAACCTGGCAACTGAAATACCGGGATTAAGGGTTGAAACGGTGGAAGCCGATTATTTTGAAGCTCTCGACATTATTACAAAGAAAAATTGTGACAAGAAAGTTGTACTTTTTCTGGGTTCGAACATAGGAAATTTCACGTATGATGAATGCTTAGCATTTCTGACTTCCGTTAGAAAAAAGTTGAATAAAGGAGATATTTTTATGATTGGCTTTGATCTGCAAAAGGATCCACAGGTTATATTAAATGCATACAATGACAAAAGTGATGTAACAAAAAGCTTTAATATTAACTTATTGAAAAGGATCAACCGGGAAATGGGTGCCAATTTTAATCCGGAAAAATTTGGTCATTACCCAACGTATGATCCGGCTACCGGTGAAGCAAAAAGTTTTCTTATCAGTAAATTTAAACAGGAGGTTCAACTGAATGGAGAAGATAATCAGATAAGTTTTGATGAAGGGGAATATATTTACACCGAAACGTCACGAAAGTACACCCTGAAACAAATCGATGAATTAGCCGGAATGAGCGGATTTGAAGTGAAAAAAAATTTATTTGACAGTAAACAATACTATGTAGATTCTGTTTGGTATGTTGTGTAAGTTTTATTGTTAACTTATTATATATTTTAAACCAAACGGCTATGAGTGTCGATTATCATCATCCGATTGATGTTGCTGATGACATCACACCTGATCAATTTCAAGAAAAGTACTGGTTGCCTGAAAAACCGGTAATTCTAAGAGGCTATTTCAAGAAATATCCAGCGTTTGAGAAATGGAACATCAATTATCTGAAAGAACATTTGGGAAATAAAGAGGTTGGCGTTTTTAATGAAAAGAAAAGTGCGATGGATCGTTCCTTTAAAAATCCGCACGAAAAGATGAAATTTGCTCAATACCTCGATTTAATTACGACAAAACCAACCGATTTGCGTATATTTCTTTTCAATCCGTTTACGCATAAACCAGATTTGCGGAATGATTTTGATTTCCCTGATTTATGTCCGGGATTTTTAACCGGAAGAAGATTTCAATTCATGTTTTTTGGTGGAGCCAACTCGGTTGTCCGTATTCATCAGGATATGGACTGGAGCAATGTGTTTTTAACACAACTGCATGGAAAAAAACATGTTGTTTTATTCTCACCGGAATATTCAACATTTTTATACCGGTATCCGTTCAATGTTCACAGTTCTGTAGACATTGAGAATCCTGATTTTAAAAAACATCCTGGTTTAAAATTTATCAAAGGCTCGGAAGGCATTCTGGAACCGGGAGATACACTTTTTATGCCAAGCGGGTACTGGCACTACATTAAATATCTTGAAGGAGGATGGGCTGTTAACATGCGATCATTGAGCCCACACGTTTTAAGACGATTCAGGGGGTTATACAATGTAGGCTTACTTACGCATATTGATGAGATGATGCGCGGAACGCTGGGAAAACGATGGTTTGAATACAAGGAAGCCATCGCGCACCGTCGGGCAAATCAAAAACTCAAATTGGTGACAAAACAATGTAATCGCAACAAAGCTGCCTAACCTGCCCTATACATAAGTTATTATATTAATTTATGAACCGAGGACAACTTGCCCCGATTTATAGGGGAAGGACTGTCTGCCCCGATATTTTTTCGGGGAGTTTAAGGAAGTTAATTCATAAGGCTAAGTTGTTGTTTAAAAAATCTATGCCTTCTCAAAAAGCTCAGGAATTGTTCCAGACAAATCTTTTGGTTTGCTTCTATATTGATTGCCTTCAATGTTATCCCCAAAAAAAGAAACGGCTTTTATTGTAAATGCAGAAAACTTCTTTTCGTGCTTTATTTCAGACAATTCGGTAGCATTTCTAAAAATCCAATGCATTTATCATAATTCAATTCATAAAAATTCACACCAAGATTAATTGTCTCATAATATTTCGCTTGGTTGTTTTTGTAATATTCTTCTGAAGGTATTTTCCAAAAATCAGGCCCTAATTTCTCTGCAACAAACCATTTCTCTATTAATCTGGCTGCCCTACCGTTTCCATCTCTAAATGGATGTATATGTGCAAATCTTAAATGAATCAAAGATGCAAAATAAAAAACTTCAATTTCATTAAGTTCAGATGAAATTAACACGTTTAAATCCTGAAAGAATAATTTCATTTCCTTCTCTAAACATTCAGGTTCAACTGCCATATATGCTAAACCTTCTTTTCCAAATACACCGGTCTGTTCAATACGATACTTTCCTCTCTTACTTCTTATCAGTAATGTATCTGAAAATATTTTATGACAATTCAATAAGTTTTTTTCATTCAGCTTGTTCGTCTGAGCAAACACATACGCTTCAATCAAGTCCTCAATTTCTTCAATTTCTTTTCCTACTTTGAATTTATCTTTATTCATTTCATAATTCAT
>CAZAMT010000196.1:0-7721 GCA_964486145.1 uncultured Bacteroidales bacterium | reverse complement strand
CAATAATGTATTACAATTCGTAAACAAATATTGTATTTTGGTAAATTTCGGTTACCAGTAAAAAACACTAAAAGAAAGTAAATGCTCGTAAAGCAAAGCAAATGAATGAGATGCAAAAAACTATTGTAAATTTAATTACAATGAATTATCTTTGATGCTTTATCGAGGGCCATGTAACCGCAAGGTTGTGCAGGTTCAAGTCCTGTCCTGGGCACAAAACCATAATTATTCATCTGTTTCTGATTTGTGTTTTGCAGCAACGATTTGATAAACATTTCAACGTATCGAAGCATAATAAAATCCAACCTTCATGCAAAAAAAGAACCTTTGGCTAAGCATTTATCAACTTGCAGAACAACTTTACAGGTTATCACCCTGGAAGTGGTTATATGAAACAGAGGTATTCGGTATTCGTTCACCTGAAACAAGCAGAACTTATTTTATCAGTATTTTAGGTAATAGTGATATTGAGTATGCGCTAATAGCATATGAAGGTACAACTGCGCTTGGACAGTTTTGGGAGTTTCAAAGCAGACATGCAAACCTACCTTCTGAATTTATATTAACCATACCTCATATCATGTTATCTTTTGTAGAAGCTGATATGTTGCCTGATGATCAAAAGAAACAGATTGAGAAATCCGGAATTGCTTTTAATCATAATGCTTTGCCTTTACTTACAAGATGTGTTCCTGGTTTTGTGCCGGCATCCCCGGATATTGAATCCCTTAACGATTTTAATATCATATTTGAACAGGCATTGCATGTGCTTAATCGAACAAAGCAGGATGCTTATTTTCTTCATACCGAAGAACAAACCGATGATGATTACCTGGTGCGTAAAACCTTCAAAACCGGGAATCAAATTTATTGGGAGGACGCTCATGAACGGATAACTATTGGTTCACAATTTTATGAGATTAAATTTCCGAAGGAAACTTTAACATCGTATATTCATTTATCCAAAGTAAAAGATATTTATCAGGTGGATGCTCGCCTTTTGTTTAACCCGGTAAGAGATGGTGAACATCCGGATTATTATCCGTTTCTTTTAATGGTGGTGCATAAAAAATCTGGTATGGTTGCCGGGTTTCAATTACTCCAACCGCTAACAGGTTTCGAAAAAATGCTTTCATCCATACCGCGTGAATTCATGAAAATATTTATTCAAGCAGGTCAACGTCCGTATTCTATCGAGGTTACCAACAACAGCATTTACAATATTTTAAAAAAGGTAAGTTCAAAATTAGATCTGAATGTAACCCTTGTTAAAAAATTAACCCAATACGATGAAGCATATAACAGTTTTGCAGATCACATAAATAGCATGAAGTAAATTCCATTGGTTTGGTTACACCTCCCGGAATACCTTCTTGATTATCAAACCGAACAGTACTGCATTAAAAAATGTAAATAACCCATACACAAGGGCAGGAATGGCCATCACATGATTTCCCAGAAATACTTCACTGCTGGCAACGGTTATTGCAAGGGCGCTGTTCTGAATACCCACCTCAACCGACAGGGTAATTTGTCGCGGTTTTCCATAACCAAATAACCTCGCTGTGAAATATCCGGTTAACATGCCAATAATGTTCAGTGCCAGTACATAAGGTGCAACATTAAGGTAATTACTGATGGTTGACATGGTATCACCGTTGTTTTTTTCAAGAATGACAAATAAATATACGACTGCCAGAAGTGCGGTTGTGATGAATTTCATATACCTCGCGGTCCGCTTTGCAAACGATTTAAATTTAGCCCTGATGAATATCCCAATGGAAGTTGGAATGATGATCATATAAAATATTTTGAGGATGGTAGCAATCACTGGAAGCTCAATCATTGCAGATTTATCCAGAAATGCCTTTAATGCTAAATAAACAATGACCGGGATGGAAAATAAAATAAGTACACTGTTTACAGCCGTGAGAGATACCGACAAGGGAACATTTCCTTTCAAGAGATAAGTTATGAGATTGGATGTGGCCCCACCCGGACAGGCTGCAATGATGATAATTCCAACTTTAAGTTCATCCGAAAGTCCTGAAATACTTGCGATTGCAAAGGCAATGAGAGGAAGAATTATCATTTGGCAAGTTAAACCGATAATTAAAGCTCTGGGTTGAACAAGAATGTTTTTAAAATCCTGCAGGGTAAGTGTTAACCCCAGATTTAACATGATAATTCCGATGACTATCGGTAAAAGATATGTTGAAAATAACGCACCCTCCATTCAAGTATGAAAATTTGAAGGGGCAAATGTCGGAAATTCTGTAGTAATATGCTTGAAAAAAAATTACCCGAATTTCAGCAATCTACGAGGGTTTTAATAATTCCCTGTAATCAAATTGGTCATGGATAAATTCTTCCCGGGCTTCCGGTGAATTGCCAACTCCCGGGTCACGGCCTTTCTTGTTGATGATAAATTTTACGGTATGCGCTGTAAGATATTTTTCATCAAAGGGTTTTATCATTTCAATAGTTTTGTTTCTGTTGTATTCCATTCCACCGTTCTTATCAAAATATTCCGGAATTTGTTCTTTTTCAAGGATAAACGGCATTCGTGAACCATCACTGGCTTTTGGGTTATTGTGAATTTTTCTCATCATCGCATTGGGAGGTGTTGTTACAATAGAAACAGTATTCAGCATTTCACCGGTTTCTTTGTTAATCCATGTATCCCAGATGCCTCCGAGGGTCAAGGGGCGCTCATCCTTATGCCTTATAAGAAAAGGATAAACCTCTCCCTGGTGATGGTGGTTTTCGAAAAAGTTATCAACCAGTACGGCACAATGCTTGCTTTTGGCTGGTTGCCGGTAACTTGGCTTTGAGAACATATCTTCCCCACGAGCATTGTACGTATTGTATTTTTTTGATTTTTCATAATCTTTTGAGAAGAATGGGATCAAACCCCATTCAAACATTTGGATAATATCCGGCTTGTCATCAGTAATCACAGGAATTTTGGGACGCTGGAAGGCTGTTATCCAATGAACAGTATTTCCATTTTCAATAATGGCATCACGAACGCCATAGTAATCTTTATATTTATCAAGTTTCTTTTTGAAGTAACCAATACTGTAGCACATGATATTTACATTTTAAGGATGAAAATCAACGGGCAACCTGTTGAATAAACCTGTTATAAGTAAAAAATGTTTACAAAAACGGATTGACAAAATTATAAAATGGATATCATCAGGAGAATAATGGCGATAAGCAAAGCAAGATGAACAAATTCAATCAGCAAAATTTTCCAAAATTTGGAATCCATGCGACGCTGCCATATGATTTTAAAAATGTTTGTCATTCGCTTCCGGAAAGTAATATTTTGGATGATTATTCAACGATTTCGTTGCATGAATCACACTTACAAACTTAAGAAGCAAAATAATTGAAGTTGCGGTATGAAAATCTCGAAATACCCTGACAAAAGTTTCAGTAGCCTTTAATTCGAGGGATGGTTTACTTTTTTCTCCTTTTTATTCTCAGCAGCATAAGCGCTTGGTGTTTTTCCGAACTGCTTGCTGAAACATTTACTGAAATACTGAGGATCGTTGAATCCGACTTCATATGTAACCTCTGAAATAGTGAATTCATTTAATGATAAAAGTTGCGCGGCACGTTTTAACCGGATGGTACGTATAAATTCGTTCACCGACTGTCCCGTTACAGCTTCCAGTTTCCTGTACATTACAGAGCGACTCATCCCCATTTCTTTTACAAAGACCATCACACTGAAATTTGAATCGGAAATGTGATTTTCAACAACCTCCATGGCCCTGGTCAGAAATTTCTCATCGGAAGATGTGACGGTGACTTCTTTGGGTTCCAGTAAAATATCTTTCCTGAACTTTTGCTGCAACATTTTTCTGGAGTCAATCAGATTTCTGATGCGGATTTTTAACAATTTTACATTGAAAGGTTTGCAGATGTAGTCATCCGCACCTATTTCAAGCCCTTTTATTTTAAATTCAACGGTATTCTTTGCAGTTAGCAGGATTACAGGAATATGGCATGTAATGTCATCCGTTTTTAACTTCTCGGTTAGTTCCACGCCATCCATTCCCGGCATCATAATGTCGTTGATAATCAGGTCAGGTACTTCCTCTTTTGCCATTTTTAGCCCGGCTAAGCCATCTTCGGCTTCTATAACATCATATTCAGGTTCGAGACTGACCCGCAGAAATTCCCTGACTTCATGGTTATCCTCCACGAGCAGTATTTTTTCAGGAGCCGGCATATCTCCGTCAGGTTTTTTGTCTAATTGCTGTTCAGTCTCCTGTTCGGTTACCTCATCAACAGAAAGAAATTTATAAAGCTGGTTGTGCATGTAACTCTCTTCTTTTGGTTGATGCACAATTTGTTCAGGAGCAAGATGGGAAGCATCTACCGGCAAATGAATAATGAACTTGGTGCCAAGCCCTTCCATGCTTTGAACCTCTATGTTACCATGATGAAGTTCAATGAGTTCTTTACTCAGGGCCAGGCCTATACCTGTACCCTCCTGTTCAATGGAGCGTTTAAGTTTTTTTGAATCACCTATCTGGTAAAACCGATCAAATACATTGGGCAATCGGTCGGCAGATATCCCAATTCCGGTGTCCTGAACTATAATTTCAGCATATTGCCGGTGATTGTCACGTTCGTTTTTATTAACGAGGTTAACAAGTATCGATATTTTCCCGTTATCCGGGGTGAATTTAAATGCATTCGACAGGAGGTTGTAAAAAACCTTATCCATTTTATCGTGGTCATAATACATTTGAATTTTATCCTTTGATGTTATAAACTGGTAATTGATGCGGTGCTTCTTCGCGAAATCATTGAACGCGTCTTTAATCTCTTTCAGAAAATCAACAATGTTATCTCTGGATGCCCGAAGTTGCATATTTCCGGTTTCAATTTTTCGAAAATCCATGAGTTGATTGACCAACCTGAACAGCCTTTCGGCATTGGAAGCCATCAGACGAAGTTGTCGTTTCACATGATGATCAATTTTTTGGTTTTGCATCAGGTTTTCAATCGGCCCCATGATAAGAGTCAGAGGCGTTCTGAATTCATGAGAAATGTTGGTGAAAAAGCGCAGTTTCATTTGATTGACTTCTTCAATTTTCTTTGTTTCCAGATCCTTTATAATCAAATCATTTTTCATTTTCTGCTGACCAATCAGGTAACTCCTGAACGAGTAAAAGATGAGAATGATAAGCACAATATAAAGGACATAGGCAGCTTTGGTTTTCCACCACGGTGGTGATATAATGATGTCGAGTTGGGTACCATTATCGTTCCAGACCAAATCATTGTTTGATCCTTTTACATGGAATACATATTTACCGGGATCTAAATTTGTATAAGTAGCAGTGCGTTGATTACCGGCATTGATCCACTCATCAGAAAATCCTTCCAGCTTATATTTATACTGGTTTTTCTCTGTGGATGTGTAATTTAAAGCGGTGAATTGAAGCGTGAAAACAGATTTGAAAGGTAATTCAATGGATTCAGCATAATGAATGTGCTTATTGAGTACAGCATTTTTATTCTCTTTTGCATTGAAATGAATAAAATCGGTTAATACAACCGGCGGTTTGTAAGGATTATCATGGATGCTATCCGGATGAAACACGTTAAATCCGTTTAATCCACCAAAATACATCCTGCCTGATTTGTCTTTCATGGCCGCCATGTAAGAAAACTGATTGCTTTGCAATCCATCGTTATCATCATATATCCGCACTTTTTTGGTTTCAGGACTAAACCTTGTCAACCCGTTGTTGGTACTCAGCCACAGATTCCCGGATTTGTCCTCAAGAATTTGATGTATTGAATTGTTGGAAAGCCCGTCTTTTGTTGTAAATGCCGTGAATTTCCCATTTTCCGGATCAAAAAGGTTTAAACCTGCCCCTTCGGTAGCAATCCATAAATTTCCATTTTTATCCTCGTAAATGCATCGCACGTCATATGTTGTGGTGCCGTCGTATAATTCGTTTTTATAAGGAAATATTTTTATCTGGCCGGTTGACTTATTCAACAATCCCAGTTGATTACCACCAACCCATATACGGCCCTTTGAATCCTCGAACAGACTGATAACCCTGCTGAAATAGGAGTTGTCTTCTTTCATTACAAAGTGCCGGAATTCCCTGTTTTTGGCATCAAACCTGTCAAGACCGCCCAGGGTGCCTAACCATAGATTGCCGTTGCGGTCCTCCAGAATATCCCATACATTGTTATTTATGATTGATTTCGGATCATCCGGATTATTTTTGTATGTTTTAAATTTTCCTGTTGCACGATTGAACAGGTTCAGTCCGCCGGAATATGTTCCCACCCACAGGTTGTGGCCGGAATCCTCATATATCGAAGTAATTACATTGCTGCTGATGGAACCGGGTTTATTTGGGTCATGTTTGAAATGTGTAAAACGCTCTTTCTTAGGATCAAAACGATTCAAACCTCCACCGTCAGTGCCAATCCAGATGATGCCGTTGGAATCTTCACAAAAACTGAGTACCGCCTTGTGACTCAGGCTGTTTTTATTCCAGCCCTCCTGGGTGTAATGGTAAAAACGCTTTTTGTTCGGATTGATGATGTTAATCCCACCTCCGAAAGTACCAATCCAGAAAATTCCTTCATTATCACGATAAACCGTATAAACTGCATCACTGCTGATGCCATTTAGATCGTTAATGTCGTAAATGTATTGGGTTGTTTGTTCTGTTTTGGTATTGTAAATGTTCAGCCCCCCGCCATCGGTGGCTATCCACAGGTTACCTTCATCGTCTTCGTGAATGCTTTTTACAATGTCATTGCTAATAACGTTGTTTTGATCCTGATGACTAAACCATGTAAAGCGTTGTTCATGTATATCAAATTTATAAAGCCCAATACCTTCTGTGCCTACCCAAACATTGTTTTGGTTATCCTGGTATAAGTTCTGTCCGTATATTTTTCCTGAAGCTGATTGATCCTTGTTATTAAAAGAATGGTATGTAAATTCTTCCGTAGTTCTGTTGAAGTAACATAATCCCCTGGCATCGGTCCCTATCCAGAGATTACCATCGGGATCATTTACAATGGATGTAACATTGTTTTCAACCCCGGGTGTTTCATAATGGTAGAATTTATTTTCATCTTTTACATATTTATTCAAGCCTGCTCCGATGGTCCCTATCCAAATATTTCCATCCTCATCCTCATTAATGCATCGAATGAAATTACCACTTAAACCATTTTGATTTGTATCGGTGTTTTTATAAAACCGTACAAACTTATCTGTCTCCCGGTCATAATAGTTTAAACCAAAACGGGTACCAACCCACAAAACAGTATCAGAATCCTGGTACAGGCTGTAAATTTTATTATCACTGACGGAAGTTGAGTCGTACGGATCAAAACGATAAACATCAAACTCGTATCCATTGTATTTGTTTAAGCCATCGCTGGTACCAAACCACATGAAACCTGTTTTATCTTTTACAATGCATACTACTGTACTTTGCGACAACCCGTCTTCAATGGAAAGATGATCAAATTGATAAAGGTTCTGGGCGATTAGTAAGGTGGTATGAATCAGTATGATAAAAGTTCCAGTTAGTTTTCTCATGACGCAACTGTTGTTAGTAATGTATTTGCCAAAGACTTTTTAAGCCAGATTATATTTAATGAAACAGACCTCCGACAAATCGGAGCAAGCTATCCGCCAATTGTCGGACAAG
>CAZAMT010000195.1:0-7721 GCA_964486145.1 uncultured Bacteroidales bacterium | reverse complement strand
TTACAGTTTTATAATACATAAGCGCAAATCCGGTTACCAACATTAGCATTGCAATGTAAAGGATTGTTCTATTTGTCCGTTTCCATTCAAAATTCATTTTTAACTTCCTGTACAACCGAAAATCAAAAGGTTCAAATTTTAAAGAAATATTTAAATATACATTGCTTAACATCATAATTATAAAAACTTTACTAAAAATTAATATTCCATTAACGCTATTGAAAGACTTTTTGTGTTTATTTACCTGTTTAATAGATAGTTTCTCTTATATGAAGAAAAAGATCCGTAGAAAAGTCGAGGTCGTTGTGCTTTCTGATACTCATTTGGGTACATACGGTTGCCATGCGAAAGATCTTCTTAAATACCTGAAATCTATTCAACCCAAAATCCTGGTACTAAACGGAGATATTATCGACATCTGGCAATTCAGCAAACGATATTGGCCAAAAACTCATATGAAAGTGATAAAACAAATCATTGGCCTTTCAGCAAAAGGAACAAAAACCTATTACATTACCGGCAATCATGATGAGATGTTACGGAAGTTTGAAGGATTGAAAATGGGCAATCTTGAGATATGCAATAAGCTTGAACTTGAATTGGATGGGAAAAAAGCACTCATTTTCCACGGAGATGTTTTTGATGTCATCATGCAAAATTCGAAATGGCTGGCCAAACTGGGAGCCATTGGTTATGATTCGTTAATATACCTGAATACATTTATTAATTTTATTAGCAGGAAGTTAGGGCGAGGCAGAGTTTCTCTTTCCAAAAAGATTAAAGATAACGTAAAGTCTGCGATGAAATATGTTGGTGATTTCGAGGTGTCTGCTGCCGAGTTTGCCGTGAAGAAGGGATTTAGTTATATTGTTTGCGGTCATATCCATCAGGCACAAAAGCGATATGTTATAACATCCAATGGCGGAATAACTTACCTGAATTCAGGTGACTGGATTGAGAACCTGACTGCGCTTGAATTCAACAACGGCGAGTGGGACATATACATACATGCACCCGAAACAAAAGTCAATGGTTCGCATCCTGAAATAGAGGATTCCGATTTATCTATCGTTGATTTTGATAGTAAACAGATTTTCAGCCAGATGCTGAAAGAATTTCAGAATTAACCCAAAACCCCTAAAAATGAAAGTTTTATATGCGATTCAGGGAACCGGAAATGGACACCTGAGCCGCGCACGTGATGTTATACCTGCTTTGCAAAAAAGGTGTGACCTTGATGTCCTGATAAGTGGTATTCAGGCTGATGTAGATATTCCCTATCCGGTTAAATACAGGTATAAAGGGTTAAGTTTTATTTTTGGGAAAAGAGGAGGAGTGGACATCTGGAAAACGTATCTAAAATCTAATCTGAGCAGGTTGAGAAGAGAAATAAGAAGTTTACCAGTTGGGAATTACGACCTGGTGATTAACGATTTTGAGCCTGTTTCGGCCTGGGCTTGTTATTTCAAAAAGCAACCTTGTGTATCACTCAGCCACCAGTCTGCCGTGCTTCATCCCGCGGCTCCGAAGCCTGTAAATACCGATTACATGGGTAAAATTATTCTTCAGAAGTATGCACCCGTGCGAAATAGGATGGGGTTTCATTTCTCATCGTACGCGGAAAACATTTATACACCTGTAATTCGCAAGGAAGTTAGGAACGCGGAGAAACGAAATCAAGGTCATTATACAGTATATCTTCCGGCATACGATGATTTTATGCTCATGCAATCACTGGGACGTTTTAAGGATGTGCAATGGGAAATATTTTCGAAGCATAATAAAAAAGAGATTTCGGAGGATAATGTTCATATTAGCCCCATTTCCAACAAGGCATTTATTAAAAGTATGGCTGAAAGTGAGGGAGTGCTTTGCGGTGCAGGTTTTGAAACGCCGGCAGAAGCGTTATTTCTGGAAAAAAAGCTACTTGTCATACCCATGAAAACGCAGTACGAACAACAATGCAATGCTGCCGCTCTTGAGGATATGGGTGTCCCGGTGATTAAATCTCTTCAGAAAAAATACTTTTCGGTTATCGATACCTGGCTTCATTCAAACGATAGGGTAAACGTAAACTATCCGGATATGACCGACCAGGTAATTGACGATTTATTCGTAAAATTTGAAAATGGCTTGTTCTCGTATGAATCAAAAGCGATGGTTTCGGAAAAGAAGCCCATACAACCCGAAAAAGTTTAAATCTAAGGTAAGTAAATAATCTCAATGGAATGAGAAGAAGGTTGATGATTCAAAAATTGGGGTCTCTGCTGATTGGGATGTTTGGTTTGCATAAATTGTTTGGCCGGAAAACGACAGCAACCAGGGAGGCATTGCACAACGCTGCCTTATTTGGAAAAAGATTTACCTGGGGCACTGCAACGGCGGCGTACCAAATTGAAGGAGCTTACGATGCCGATGGTAAATCACCATCGATTTGGGATACATTTACCAATAAACCCCGAAGATCAGAGAGAATCGGTAATGCCAATGACGCTGTGGATTTTTATCATCGTTTTAACGATGATTTGGAAATTAACCGCTCATTACATTTTAATGCTTTTCGTTTTTCACTGTCGTGGTCCCGGATACTTCCAGGGGGGATAGGTGAGGTTAACCAAAAAGGTCTGGATTTTTACCACAGGGTGATTGACAATTGTCTGAGCAAAGGAATAGAACCATGGATAACCATCTATCACTGGGATTTACCTCAAATTCTTGAAGATAAAGGAGGTTGGACAAACAGGGATATTATACACTGGTTTACGGAATATACAAATGTTGTAACACAAAATTTTGGAGATAAGGTTAAAAACTGGTGTGTGTTAAACGAGCCCATGAGCTTTGTCGGGCTGGGTTATTTTATGGGTTACCATGCACCAGGCAGGAGAGGAGTGCGGAATTTTTTACCGGCAGCTCATCATGCCACGCTTTGCCAGTCTGAAGGAGGGCGCATCATCAGGCAAAATGTAAAAAAAGCAAATATTGGAACAACATTCTCAACGTCGTACGTGGAACCATTGAACGACAAAGATTTAAATAAAGATGCTGCAGATCGGATGGATGCCGTATTGAACCGGTTGTTCCTTGAACCTGCCCTGGGCCTGGGTTACCCGTTGGATACAATTCCTGCATTGAAACAGATTGAAAAGCACTTTCAACAGGGAGATGAAGCGAAAATGACTTTTGATTTTGATTTCATTGGGGTACAATATTATTTTCGAACCATTGCAAGGTTCAGCTTATTCCCTCCAATACTTTTTGCACGGAATGTGCCTGCCAAACGCCGCGATGTGCCCGTAAATACGATGAATCTGGAAGTCTATCCGGATGGTTTATATCACATATTAAAATCGTTTGCGGCCTATCCGCAGATTAAAAAACTTGTTGTTACCGAAAGCGGTGTTTGTTTTCATGATACTCTTATTGAAGCTCAGGTGCATGATCCGGAACGGATATCTTATTTTAGGGATACCATGAAAAACCTGAAAAAAGCCAAAGATGAGGGTGTGCCTGTGGATGGCTTTTTTGCATGGACCCTGATGGATAATTTCGAATGGAGCGAGGGTTTTGAGCCCAGGTTTGGACTGGTTTATGTTGACCATCAAACCAAAAGACGGTTTATTAAAGATTCGGGTTACTGGTTCAGGGATTTTTTAGATTAAAAAGTACACAGATGACAAGTCATGTTTCAAACCGAAAAATGAAAGATATTAGCCTTATCATCTATGTACATTTCCTGCACAATCTATCCGTTTTCTTCAGAATCCTGTTTTATGTATGTTATTGTTTTTCGTGTAATAGCAGCACCGTAAAAGAATCCTATTGCACCATTGCTTATGTTAGTTGTTACATTCGCAGGGGTTGGATCAAACGGTCCGCCGCGCCAGGATGTTTCTGAAAATAATTCAATTAAATAGATGTTATAATCTTCCGGGATCGAAAGCATTTCAAGTGTTACCGTGGTTGTATCCCGTTGCACTTTTTCAACATCTACCCAGTAAATGTCAAAATCGAAAATATATTGCCCGTTTACAAAATCATCGCTTTCAAATCTTGCTTCGTCAATGGTATCGTTGTAAAGCGAATCATTCAGATAGAGGTTCCAAAAATAAAAATTACCTCTTTCAGGCGGTTCCTGTCCGTAAAAATAGAGTAAATAAAAATCGTTATTTGTAAATGAAAAACTTTCACGAACAAACCGGATGGAATCAATGGTTGAAACAGCATTAATTTTTGTTTCAGCGTGGTATTGTTCACCATTACTGAGTGTAATTTGCAACTGGTAGGTTGTTCCTGTTTTACCGAACATGGTTGAATCTGTTTGATAGACGCCCGGAGACGTTTCTGTTAATGAAATCAGGTTTTCACCTTCCAAAATCGATACACTCGCACCTTTTTCCGGTAGTAAATCTTCTGCACTGTAATCAACAGTTCTGTTAAGATGCACCGTATGAGCCATTGTGTCGGTTGTTATTCTTCCGTCAACAATGAGTTTACTGCTGCCCGTATCCGAATAGTCCAGGTCAAGTCTTTCGGTACATGAAGTGATAACCAGCAGGATCAATAAGCTATATGTAATTTTTTTCATTGTGTTCATGATTTAAAATTGAAAATTCCATGTTATGGTTGGGATTATCCCGAACAAGTACATTTTGTTCATCACAGGAGGCCCGTTGGTGCCATCTTCCCGTTCTTCATAAACAATCGAATAAAGATTATGCCTGTTGTATGCGTTGTAAACAGATAATGTCCAACTACTTTCCAATTTCTTACCTGGTTTATTTTTCCAGGTTGCTGAAATATCCAATCGGTGGTAATCAGTACCTGGCAAACGCACAGCGTTGCGTTCGGAGAATACCGGATACCATAAATTTTCATGCTTTGCCCAGTCGGTAGCAACTGTATAAGGCATGGCTGTTGCATAAACCCAGTTAGCTGACACATTCAGTCTTTCTGTAAAATCATACGATGTAACAATTTTTAAATCGTGAGGTCTGTCATAAGGTGTTGGATATTCCTTTCCGTTATTGATACCATCAATTTCTCTTCTTGTTTTTGACAGTGTATAACTGATCCAGCCGGTAAAATTTCCTTCCTGCTTCCTCGCGTAAAGTTCTAAGCCATAGGAATATGCTGATCCTATTCGAAGTTCACCATCAAAATGTTCATTCAGAAGCAGGTTGGCATGGTCTTTAAAATCTATTGCATCGTGCATTTTTTTGTAATAAACTTCGGCTGACAGTTCGTATGCATTGTCGCCGATATTATGAAAATACCCGGTTGCCACCTGGTCAGCGTATTGCGGTTTAATGTTCGGATTACTCATAAACCAAACATCAAGGGGTGTTGATGAAGTGGTGTTGGTTGCCAGATGAATATACTGGTACATTCGGTTATAGCTGGCTTTTATTGAGTTATTTCTGCCCACTGCATACCGGATCCCTAATCGTGGTTCAAGTCCTGTAAAATTATTGAAAAAGTTACCATTGATATGCACCGTTGAGTCAATTACCTGAAAGTTTTCATTGAAGTTGTAAATGGTGCCTTCACCGATATTATGAAATGATGAAAACCTCAAACCGTATTGAATCGTCATCCTTGAATCAATATCCTGTTCATTTTGGATGAATATTCCGTTTTCGAGACCATAATTGTGCGGCAGGCTTTGCGGGACAAATACACTTCCGTCAACAGGTTCGCCATGACCGGGCTTAACCGTATGATGGATGGCCTGGAAGCCGAATTTAATGGTGTTTTGAGGATTGACAAACCAGGTATAATCATTTTTAAAGCTTTTATCGATGACATTGGCATTCCATTCAAATGCAAATGCACCTTCCGGAGTTCCCAGGCTGTAATCGAAGTTGCTGAAAATAACAGAATAATTAGCAAACAGCTTGTTGTTAAATACATGGTTCCAGCGCATGGTTCCGGTGATGTTACCGTAGCTCATTTCAAAAAACTCCGAAAATTTTGCAACATCTCTACCCGTGTAAGCCGATAAAAATATCCGGTTGTTCTCATTGATTCGGTAATTCACTTTTCCATTCAAATCATAGAAGTAAGCGCTGGTTTCGTCCAGTTCAGGCTGATTAAACAGAGGGAAAAACAAATCAATATACGTTCTTCTGCCTGAAACAATGAACGATGCCTTATCAGAAAATAACGGGCCATCAATGGTTGCCCTACTTGAAATGGCTCCAATGCCACCCACTACGCCAACATTCTGGTTACTGCCTTCATTCATTCGAATATCGAGCACGGAAGATAACCTACCTCCATATTTTGCCGGGATGCCACCTTTGTAAAGTTCCACATTTTTAATGGCATCACCGTTAAACACCGAGAAAAAACCTCCAATATGAGATGGATTATATACCGTGGCTTCATCCAGAAGGATAAGGTTTTGATCGACTGCACCTCCACGGACGAAGAAACCTGAATTCCCTTCACCAACCATCTGGACTCCGGGTAATAACTGTATGGTTTTTATGATATCCGTTTCACCCATGAGAACCGGAATTTTCTTGATGGTTTTCATAGGAAGCTTTGTTTTGCTCATTTCCACACTTCGAACATTCGCGTCTTTTCTCTCAGCCGTGATTTGCACTTCTTCAATAAATTCGCTTGTTGGTTCAAGGGAAACATCCATGCGAAGGTCTTCGGTTAATAAAATCTCCTCTGTTGAGAGTTCATAACCAATGAATGAAATATTGAGCTGGTAATTTCCCTGAGGTAAAGTAAGGGAATAAAAGCCGTAAGCATTTGTTACCGTACCAGCGCCAAGAGCGTTGATATAAACATTGGCTCCGATCAGTTCTTCCCCGTTTTCATCCCTAACATATCCACTAACGGTGTGTTTTTGCTGTGCTATAAGGGGCTGCAATGAGAATAAAAGCACAACTACACCTATAATATTTGTTGTAAATCGATGCATTTTTATAATTTTTTTTGATACCGGGTAAACCAATACAAGTTTATCCGGAAATTTGGAAAAGATGTTTAAATCAATCTTATTTTCCTGTTATTTTTATGGACGGATAACAATGAATTCCGTTACAGGGGAACTTAAGATTTACCATTTGGTTCATTAAAACATGCCGAATTTGAAAGTAATTCCACCAGAGAATCCATTCAGTGCATCGCGTTGTGTCTGCACCAGGTTTATGTCGGATGTGAACCTGTAATATCCACCAACGGCCAGACGGAAAAAGCGGGTTACATTTACTTCAAGTTCAACTCCCGGTTCAACAACCAAAAACACTTCGGTATCTTCAACCTGATTATCCCAGTCGTATTCATCATATTCATATCTGTAACTGTATGCAATTCCTCCTACACCAAAAGTAACTGGTACGGAAATGTGTACCGGAAATTTAGGTAACAGGATGGGTTCAATGAAAATACCTCCGTAGCCTCCGGCGAGATTGGCATCTTCTCCCTGGATAGGGTCAAAAACATAATCGCTGACAAAACCGGTACCTGAGATTCCAAGCGCAATACCATGTCCAAGGATAATGGCGCCTCTTCCGTTAAAACTAACGGCATCCCTTCCATCGATCTCCGAATAGTATATTCCAAAACCGCCATACCCGCCTATCTCGGTGTTGTTTCCAAACAGGGTGCGAAATTCGTCATCACGGTATTCTTCATCATCAAATTGTGCATATACGCCTGTGAATAATGCCAATGTTATTGCTATTGATAAAATCTTTTTCATG
>CAZAMT010000194.1:0-7820 GCA_964486145.1 uncultured Bacteroidales bacterium | reverse complement strand
CTAAGGCCACTCAGGAAAAACATCAAAACAAAACCCTTTGTGTACTTTGTGCCTTCGAGGGAGAAATAAAAAAATTACCAACAAAGCCACAAAGACCACGAAGAAGAAATAAAAACCAAAACAATAAATCTTTGTTTGACATATTTTTTAATTTACCGCGTAAGTTACAAAAAATGTTTGATAGTTCAATAAGCAATCAATTCGTTATGGCACACATTTAACTAATTAGTTTTTAACCAAATTGGGCAATTCTGTCCGGCATAAAAATTACATGGTACTGCATTTTGAAACGGGTGTATTATGAACACCATACCTTCCGGTTCTGTTCAATGCCGATAAGTTCCCAGGTATGATTTAAGGAAGCTATGCTCGCTCCTTAAAAAAGCCTGGGGCGATGCACCGAGGAGGGCCTTAAAATCATTAATAAAATGAGCTTGATCATAATAGCCGTTCTCAAGGGCAAGGTCGTAAAGTGATTTTTCGTTGCCACTTTGAATAGCTTCAAAGACAGCATTGAACTGTATAATCTTACAATATTTTTTGGGATTCAATCCTATAATTTTTTTAAACTGCCGGCGAAAATGGCGTTCACTTAATCCTGCTGCCTGCTTAAGATCGCTAATTTCAACATTACCATTTCGGGCATAAATTACAGAAAGAGTATTTTCAAGCGATTCCAGAGGATCGAACTCTGGTAGATAACTAAGTATGTTATTCTGTAATAAAGTAGCAACCTCGTGTGCATCGGTTGAATCGTAAACATTTTCCATGAATTTACACGAAAATACAGGATTAAGCTGTTTGATGAGCATGCCGGTATCCACCAGGTCAACTCCAGCTACACCAAACAGGTAATAAGGGAGAGTGGGTAATATTTCCAGTCCAATGTGAAAGAATTTTCCTTTTACGATAAAGTAAGGTTGTTCGTCATCAATTTGTCCGGCCAGGTAGAGTTGTTCAGCAGACTCAACCACTCTTTTTTTGTAGTGCAGCGAAATGGGATACCGGCTGTAGGTGATGTAGGAGAAGCCGGTTGGTCCAATGGGAACAATTTCATCCGTGTGCTCATCGCCCAGGGTTATCAGAACCCTTCGCACGTAGGGGTGCAGTTTTTCATTTGGAGGGTATACTGACAGCTTTAGATTTGACATACGTTAAAAATACGAAAAACCTAAAACTTAACCTATAGGCAAAACCCTTTGAATCTGCTTGTAGAACAAATTATTCAGTGCATTTTGCCAGAATTGCCAGCGCAAGCTTTTTAGCGAGTGCCAGGTCTTCTTCATCGCTATCCGAAATATCAACTTCAACATTGAAATTCGCGTTGTTGTGAAGCACCCATATACTGGTGATGTTGTAATTGGAATGGTTCATTGCTTCGATGATACTCACCGAGGCCATTTCGCCTACACCATACAGGCTCTCACTATTGATATTGTTTTTACCTACGCGTACCCGGTGAAAGTATTCAGTGTAGGTTTCTGTATGGTTGTTCAGCGTAAGCAGATCATCTTCTTCAATAATCTCAATATCACCTATGCTAACTACGTTATCCAGAGGTATTTCGTTTTGAAGTTCGGAATTGTTCCATTCGATGGTTGTTACTGAAACCCTTTCCGAAGGCCAGCGATACTCGCAGAAAATACGTGAGTATTGGTTAACCTCTTCAAGCGGAATTTCTTCCGGCACTTCCATCTCGATTTCCACAGGATCTACTCCTGCATAATCAGCCACCTGGGCTATGTCAATCAAAGCACATGGAGTTGTAATGTACGACGAAAGGCATGATCTTTTATTTGTTGTTTCCGGCTCTGCTTCATTGCTACATGAAACAGCAAGTACTATTCCTATTGTCCCAAATATTTTTCGTATCATAATTACCAGTTTATTTTTTTAAGATTTTAACTTTTTAATCATTATAATTATCTCAGATCCTGAATTTCAAAATTTGAATAGTTGAGTTCTAAAGAAAAATTGAAATGCCCCTTATCGGTATTGGTTAGCTGTTCTCCGGTAATCGCATCTCCCTCATAAGCCAGAATAATTGACTTTTCACTTAATTTACTTACCACCACCTCGTCGTCTATCAGGTATTTGGTTGCTACATTGGTAAGAGGTTGTTCCGTAGGATCATAGAATGAAACAGAAGCAAGATTTTCTTCTGACTCATAAGGTAGATTTGGAAGTGCCCGAAAAACGCCTGATGAACTTTCGTAAAGATCAGTACCTGTCAGTTCAATATTTAATACTTGTTGCTTTTCATTTGTAGCTTTGAAATTTACCCGACTAGTCATAAATACCACTTTATTCGTTAGCTGATCGCCACGAAGGGTAAAAGAAAAGTCCTTTCCTCCATACGATAGTTTAGCCTCCAGTTTTGGCTCACCGTTGTTTTCCTCTGACAGGTCATCGGTATTGTCCCCGTCTGCATCAGCATTCAGTTCGCAACCATTTAAAACGAAGAAAAGAGTAAAGAAGTAGAAAAACGATTTTAAATAATTCATAGCCAATGATTTTAATATTTAAGACACAAAGGTCTGAAATAAATTTGCTAAATAATTGGAAATAACGGCCATTGATAATTAAACACATGCTGTAAGAGGTGTATTTTTAAATGAGTATCCGGACTGTTATATTTTTTTATAGCTTTTTGTCAGGAACTACTTTTTATCCGACAGTTTTTACGAGATTGCATAAAGAAACATAATTAATTAAAATACATAAAAATGAAATTACAAGAAGGAAATACAGCACCAGACTTCACCGCCATTGACATAAATGGCAAAGTAGTAAAGCTTTCTGATTTTGGAGGAAAGAAAATTGTTCTTAGTTTTTATCGTAATGTGAATTGCCCCTTTTGCAACCGCAGGGTGCACCAGATAATGGGTAACAATGTGAGGTTAAAAGACTCAGGTGTTCAACTGATCTTTTTATTTGAAAGCTCCAACGAAAAACTTTCATCATCGGTTTTTCACGAGGGGATTAGCCCATGGCCTCTCATTGGCGACCCCGATAAAAAAGTGTACAAACAATATGGTGTGGAACAATCAACCCTGAAAATGATGAAAACCATGTTTGTTGCCAACCCAAAACAGGCAAAAAAGGACACTAAAGACCTGAACCTGCCGGAGGATAAAGACGCCAGCATGAACCTGATTCCTGCAGATTTTTTCATTGATGAGGATTTTAAAATTGTCACTGCCCATTACGGTAAACATTTGGACGACCACGTGGCTATTGAGGATTTAAAATCATTTGCAGGTATTAATTAAAAGGATAATGAACTTTGCGCCTTCGCGTGAACTGTTTTTCTCGCCAAGACGCTAAGAATAAAAAATAGATATGAAAACAACAGCAAAAGAAAATCTGTATCAGCTTAGGGAATTACTGGAAAGGATAAGTAACGAAAAATATACAGAGAAACATCATATTCTCTCTGGGTCTTCCATTGGTCAGCATATACGTCATATATTAGAATTTTACCTGCTACTGGTTTCAGGCTCGTTCTCCGGCACCATTAGTTATGATAAGCGTCAACGCGATATTCAAATAGAAGAAGATACTACCTTTGCTGTTCAAACCATTGACCGGTTATTGGCCGGTATTGATTCCCTGGAAGAAAACCTTCCGGTAAAATTGAAAGCCGATTACAGTACCGGAGGAAAATCACATAACCTGATAAATAGTTCTGTGGGCAGAGAACTGGCCTATTGCATGGAGCATAGCATCCACCACCAGGCTTTGATAAAAGCAGGTTTGATAGCCCTGGGTATAGAGGATATAACCAATGAACATTTTGGCGTAGCCTATTCAACCATCAGATACCGTAACAACCAATGTGCACAGTAACATACATTCCATCAGTCCGGGATAATTCCTTTGTATTAACCTCCAACCGGGATGAAAAAACTTACAGGTCTACCCAACCACCGGCCTGTTACCAACATGGGGGCCGTAAAGTAATCTATCCGAAAGATGAGAAAGCCGGTGGATCATGGATAGCCATCAACGAAAATGGCAAGATCGCCTGTTTACTGAACGGAGCTTTTGCGCCACACAATAAGCAGGATTATCATTCCATTAGCCGGGGTTCTGTTTTAGTTGATTATACAGCCTCGGAGAAAAACAGTCATGAATATTTTTCCGGCAAAGAACTTTTGATGGTTGAGCCCTTCACGATAGTATCCATTATGTATAAGAACAATGCAGTACAAGATTTTACCGAGTTCATTTGGGACGGGAAAAGTAAGCATTTCAGGCAACTCAATGTTAACAGTCCCTACATTTGGTCGTCGGTTACCCTGTATAACCACGAACACAGGAACATGCGAAAGGGTTGGTTTGTAAAGTTTTACAAAGAGAAGAAAGATTATATGACACCTGAAAAGATTTTGGGTTTTCATTCAGGCAGGCACACCAGTGATGGTTCTGTAAATGTAATCATGCAGCGTGAAGACGGACTCAGAACAGTAAGCATCACACAGATCACAACTGATGATGGACAGCTTAAAATGCAGTATACCGACCTTGTTCAACATTCTTTACAAGAAGCATTCGTATGATGCGGACAGGAAAAAAACACACCGGATTTGCCATTGCGCTGGCGTGGCCGCAAACTTATTGCAAGCAGCCCGGCGCCTGGTACGATCCCATTACATTGATTCTGGGCATAAATCAGAACAATTACTACAAGGTGGGCCATGCTGCACTGGTATTGATTGATCCTGAAAATTTCAAAGCACACTATTTTGATTTCGGCCGATATCATGCTCCATACAAACACGGCAGGGTGCGCAGCGCTGAAACTGACCATGACCTTGAGGTTAGTACGATACCTGTTTTCTCTGATGACAATAAAAAAATTGAAAATTTCCGGGAAATTATAACTGAATTGCAGCGTAATGCCGCCTGTCATGGCGAAGGAGAACTGTATGCAGCTTATTGCCCGGTAAACATTGAACTGGCTTATGCCAAAGCACAACAAATGCAGGATGAAAGTCCTATACCTTACGGACCTTTTGTACCAAAGGGAAGCAATTGTTCACGGTTTGTAAATACCGTTATCAGGGCGGGAAACCCTGAATTCAGGTATTGGTTCGGCTTAAATTTTAAAGTTCCGTTTACACCTACACCAATGAGTAATGTGAATGCGCTTAAAAACAAACAAATGTTGCCCAATCTTTTACAAGGTGAACCTTTCTGTCCACTTAAAAAACTGGACAAGCAATTTCTTACATCAACGTTACCCGCTCCGGAAAGGCACCCTGCTGTTCCTGAAAATGCCCGGTGGTTAAGTGGCGAAGGTGCAGGTTCATGGTTTGTTTTTGAGTTTGAAGGCACTTTACTCAAAGTAACCCGTTATTCTCCCAATGGAGTAATTGAGTGCACCGGTTTGTACGAAAACCGTGATGCCATAAAGCTAATAAATGGTCTTAACACATTCTCTGTATCGTACCCTAGCAATTGTAAAATTGTTTCATTAAAAGTTTCCGGCGCTGAAATTCGCTTCCAAAGGACGGTATAAAATGTGGTAGTGAAAATAGGGGCTTTGTTCCAAAAAATGGATGCGACTTCATACATTACAATTCAAAAAATATTACATTTTTTCTTTCAATGTTAATGAATAATAGTTCAGGATAGCCCCGACTTAGGAATTGTTGGTGTTTCAATTCTTTGAAACCCTTACATTTTCTTTGTCGTCAGAATAATTCTTATCTTTCATGAACGGCGAAGCCCTCACCGAATGTAATTATTCAGGTTATCTTACCGTTATTAATTGGGAGCTTTTTTGTGTTAGTGCTTTTAATTCTCTCCTGAACGCACTAAATCTTTTATATTCTGAATCAACTAAACTTATTAATTGATTTCCTGTTTTATTTTGGATTTCTTTGGTCTCTGCGAATGCAACCAGCAGGAGACAAGAGGTTTCGTAGCCCCCACGCAATTTATTGCCTAAAATGTGTTGTACGCGTTTTAAGGTAATTTTTTCAGCGGTTTCAAATGCCTCATTTATCTGGCTGTTAAGAGACAAGTCTTTTGCTTTTGAATAGATTAGCTGTTTTAGATTATCATATTTTTCACTGGTATTATCAAAACAGTAGTGATTGGTAAGGGCATCAATATTTTTTGCTTTTTTTGATTTAACTATTGTTTGAAACAATAATGATAATATAATTGGGATATGTCTGTTTTCGTTTTGGAACCCGAGGAACTTTTCTTCATCAAGAAACTGGAGTTGATTAACAATCCCATGTAAAATGAAATCTGAAATCAGGTAAGTGGTTCTTGAAATTGAAACTGAAGAGAAAGAATAAACGTCAGTTATATCAAAGGAGGAAGGCCACTCATCTTGTTTTTTTAATATTTTTTTATTGTTTTCTATATATTGTTCAAATTTATGCAATTTTTCCCTGTTGGTTTTTTGAGTAATAAAACCAAGATAGGAGTCAAGGTTTTTCAGTGTCGGATAACTGTAAAATGCAGTAGTGTATGCTTTGGATAATAAATCGGTATCGTTGTTGCTTTTTGCAATATCAACAAGGTCATTGCTCAAAATTGATTTTGAAGCATATTTTTCCGGGATTATTTCTAATCCGTCGTTTATTATTTTCAATAATTTGTCTTGTGAAATGTTTCTTTCTTTTTGTTCGATGTAGTAAGCAAGGAATGTGGCGGGAATTTTATGGCCGTTTTTGTAGGCGAATTTTTCAAGTGAATCAATGCCTCCTTTTACAAATAAGCAATCAATGAGGTGTTTGGCGTATTTGGGAAGGTTAGAGAGATAGTTAATATATTCATCAACGAAATTGTCAATATTCTTTAAAGGGGCCGTGTCCACATCAACAATAGCTGACAAAAAGATATCCTGCTGCTGCCTGAATAAACTAAAGATGGCATTTCTGTTATGATTGATATTGAAAAGGTAAAATAATCGTAAAAAGAGAATTTTGTGTGCATTATAAACAGATTCACCTATTGCTTCTTTAAATGAAAAACCATCAATAAAGTATTCATCGTATTCATATTTCTCATCTTCCATCATGTCAAACAATCCCTGATAGGCTTTAAATGCCACGTCAACATTGCCCGTGTGGTAGAAATCTTCTGCCCCATCTAATAATTCAATCATTTCCAGAACGTATTCTTCTCCGGAAAAATCCGTGTCTTCATAATCATCATCATGCCCGTAATAGCGGTATTCATTTCTATGATATGCTTCATAGTCCCGTTCTTCGTCGTAAAATTCACCTTCTTCAATGCGATTCCGGAAATTTTCAATTCCAGTTAGAAGGGCATCCGCACTTTGCCCCGCTTCTTTTCGCGTTATGTTATTTTGATTTTTATATTTACCGGAGGTTACTTGTGTTATCTTTTGCAGAAAATCGTTGCGTTCTTCGGCTTGTATTTCATTGGCAATAGTATATATTATCTCTTTTAATTTGCCTGAAGGAGCATTTTCTATCAGTTCTTCCAATGCAGTAATAAACTGGTTTAATGTTGGTGGTCTCATGTTTATAATAAATTAATAGTTTGCGGTAAAATCACTTTTTAAATTGTTTGACTTTTTTGACTTGAGAGCTATGGATTAATTCTATTTCAGCACCTGTCATTCAATGGAAACGCCACAATCTTCTTCTATTTCAGTAACGGATTTTCAATATCCAGTAATTTTTCTTTTTTTAAGGTGTTCTTCAACGGTCTTTCGGATTTGAAATTTCATGATTTCATGCATTAAATTTTTCAATTAGAATTTGTGTCCAATTTTTAAAGCGGGGACATCTGTCAATTATTGATTGAATGCCATTTTCTATCGCTATCAT
>CAZAMT010000193.1:0-7857 GCA_964486145.1 uncultured Bacteroidales bacterium | reverse complement strand
AACTCAATAGCTTAATTAACTTAATAACTTATACCTTAATTATAAACAGATGAAAAATCTCCATATCATTGTTTTCCTCCAAATTCTCATTATATCCTGCGATGCTGATAAAACCACGTTATCCATTTCCGTTGATGATTACAGGGATAAAATGAAAGGTGCCTGGGTTGGTCAAATGGCAGGCGTTGGCTGGGGTCTTCCGACAGAATTTGACTACATTGATGCCATCATTCCTGATGAAGAAGTACCGGAATGGAAACCCGAAATGGTTAATCAACAGGGGAATGATGATTTATATGTAGAAATGACCTTTCTGCAATCGATGGAAAAATATGGACTTGATGTAAGCATCAGACAGGCCGGACTTGATTTTGCAAATACTGGCTATACATTGTGGGCAGCCAATTTTGCCGGAAGAGAAAATTTACGTTATGGAATTGCACCACCGGAATCCAGTCACCCAAAATATAACAAACACTGCGACGATATCGACTATCAGATTGAAGCTGATTTCAGCGGTATCATCGCCCCGGGTATGCCGAATGTTCCCATTCGGTTGGGCGAAAAGTTTGGCAGGCTAATGAATTATGGCGATGGAATGTATGCTGGTCAGTTTGTTGGAGGAATGTACTCTGCAGCTTATTTTAACAATAACATTGAAAGTATTATCGCACACGGTTTGGCGTGTATCCCTTCTGAAAGTCTTTATGCAAAGGTAATCAACGATGTTATTCAGTGGCATAAAGAGCATCCTGACGACTGGCAGTCAACATGGAGACTTATCATGGATAAGTACTTCCGGACACTGGACAACCAACCTTTTCATAAAGAACACAGTGAAGCGTGGGTTGGCATTGATGCTAAAGTAAATGGTGCTTTCATTGTCCTTGGATTGCTTTATGGAGAAGGTGACATGGAAAAAACCATTCGGTATTCCATGCAATGCGGGCTTGATTCAGATTGTAATCCCTCCAATGCAGCAGGTATATTGGGTACTATGCTTGGTTATTCAAATATTCCGGATAAGTTTAAATCCGGCCTTGATGTGAAAAAGAAGTTTTCGTACAGTAATTATGATTTTAATAAGCTGTTAAACGTTTCCGAGCAGTTTACAAGAGAATACATTCATCGCACCGGAGGTGAAATCACTGTAGATGATTCCGGTAATGAATTCTTAAAAATCGCCCGCGAGGAACCGGTACCTTCCAGGTTGGTTGCCAGCTACCAACCCGGCCCGGTTGAATCAGACAATCGCTATAACGATGAAGAAATGAATCAAATAAAGGCATGGTCGGTTAAGCATTTTCAGGAAATTACGAATGTTTACGGAATTGACATGCAAATCAGGCATTGTGGAAAAGCTGTGAAACCAAAATCCGTAACCTGGAATGGAACTGAAAATGTCATCTTAACGACTCCCATGAGCGACGAAAGAAGTGTTAGAATTCTCATTAACCATAAACTGGATTCACTTGCTGATGATGCAAATCCTTATCTAATATTTCAGGCAGGGCATGAAAAAGACAAAAAATGGCAATTGCAGGTAAGGTTCGAAGGTCAAACGAAAGAAATGCTGATTTCTGATGATAAAAGCGATAATGGATGGCATCATTTTGAATATCCCTTTAATCCGGATGGCTCCATTAGCATTGACCTTCAAGCCAGTAACATAGATGAAAATGCCATAAATTACTGGTCAGGTTTCCGGGTGATTTATACCCAAATTGAGCGATTACGCTCAAACGACGAAGAAAAAGTAAGCATTTCACCTTACCCATTCGGTGAAATGCAACATTTTCTATGTCGGGGTTAACGCTAACTAAAGCGCTACTTCACTTCGTTCGTATCGCTCAACTTAGCTTATAAATGACAAGCAACAAGAAAAGTGAAGGAAACAAAAAAATATAAGTCGCAACCAACTGACAACATTTACTGGAATTTGCATTTACCGCATGGAATTGTTTAATTGTAAAAAGAAATGAAAAATTTAACCATCGTAATCTGTTTTAGTTTTATTCAGTTGTTCATCGCAAATGCCCAGGTAAAAATCATATTTGACACCGACTTTGGTGGTGATGCTGATGACTTAGGTGCCCTGGCCATGCTTCACCATCTTGAAAACAAAGGAGCGTGTGAAATACTTGCAGTAATGAGCTGGTCTGCTGAAAAACATGTCATTCCCGCAATAGATGCTGTTAACCGATTTTACAATAATCCTGATATCCCTCTTGGAATTAGGAAAACTGAAGGATGGCATGAAGCGGACTGGAATTACACTAAACCCATTGCAGATAAATTACCATATAAACTAACAAATGAAGATGCAATGGAAGCCACCTCATTGTACCGGAAAATACTTTCGGAAAGTGAGCATAAAAGCGTTAAAATAGTTACGGTAGGACCTCTGGCAAATATCATGAACCTCATTAAATCGAAACCAGACAAATATTCGGACTTGAATGGTAATGAATTGATCAATGCCAAAGTAAAGGAGTTTGTAATAATGGGGGGTAAATTTCCTGGGGGTGACGGAGAATGGAATTTCGATGGTGGCATGCCCGGAGTGACAAAATTTGTCGTGGAAAACCTGGAAGTCCCGGTTGTATTTTCAGGCTTTGAAATTGGCGTAAAGATAAAAACCGGGGAAGTTTTTAATGAGCTTGATCCTGGTCATCCCTTGTACATCGGGTTCTACCATTTCAGTAAACATGCACCCTGGATGAAACAATACTTTCAGGGTAAAATATTCGATAATTCTACTTATGACCAAACGGCTGTGTTGTACGCAGTGAGAGGTGGTGTAGGAAAATATTGGGATAAGGTGAACGGTGGCTACTGTGAAGTTGATCCGAATGGAGACAATCGATGGATTGAAGGGGAGCCAACCAACCAATCATATCTGGTACTAACGGAAGAACCGGCGAAAATCGAAGAATTGATAGGAAATTTAATGTTGGGTAATTTTTGACTATCATGCATGATATGATTCATACGGTAAAACATTCGAAAACTTACAAATAGCAGCAATACATCACAGCTTCTGACCACTTTCCGTAAAAGATATTCACATTCAATATTTCTTTGGTATATTCGCATGAAATCATAAAAATGCAACCATGATCATCGAATCTCGGGCCTTCGCGAGGGCTGGTTTACTCGGAAACCCTTCGGATGGCTACTATGGTAAAACAATTTCAATCATCATTCGCAATTTCGGTGCACGGGTATCGGTGTATGAAACCCCCGAACTCGTTATCGAAGAACAGGCAGTGGATTCCAACAAGTTTCGTAACATTTACCAGCTTGTCGATTCTGTAAAATTAACCGGATATTATGGTGGAACCCGTTTGGTGAAAGCAGCTATTAAAAAATTTGCCGAATATTGTGAAATGAATGCTTATAAATTAAGCAACAAAAATTTTACGATCCGCTATCAGTCATCCATTCCACGGCAGGTTGGTCTGGCCGGATCCAGCGCTATTGTTACAGCCACCATGAGGGCATTGATGCAGTTTTACAATGTTGAAATTCCCCAGGAATACCTTCCCAGTCTTGTTCTCGCAGCAGAAAATGAGGAACTTGGAATTAACGCTGGTCTTCAGGACAGGGTTATACAAGCCTATGAAGGGTGCGTCCACATGGATTTTAATGAGGAGCAGATGAAAGATAAGGGATATGGCATTTACACACCCCTGGAACCCACACATTTACCCAAACTGTACCTAGCCTATAAAACCGAACTTGGAAAAGTATCAGGAACGGTTTTAAACAATATCAGGGAGCGTTTTGAATCAGGTGATGCAGTAACCGTAAATACACTGACAGAGATAGCCATTCTTGCTGATGAAGGAAAAGAAGCCATTCAAAAGAAAGATTTTACTGCGTTATCAAAGCTTATCAATAAAAATTTTGATTTACGCTGCAAAATTATGAATATATCGGAAAGTAACATGGAAATGGTTAAAGTTGCACGCGATTGCGGGGCATCGGCCAAATTTTCCGGTTCAGGGGGCGCCATCATTGGCATGTACGATGATGATGAGATGCTTCGGAAGCTAATAGTGAATCTTAAAAACATCAATGCAAGAGTAATCAAACCTTATATAATCTAATCGTCTATGAATACTGTAAAAAAAGCGGTGATACCTGCCGCAGGATTCGGAACCAGGTTTTTACCTGCTACAAAAGCCCAACCCAAGGAAATGCTGCCCATCATCGATACGCCTACCATTCAGTTTGTAGTGCAGGAATGCGTGGATTCAGGTATTGAAGATATTTTAATCATCACCGGTCGTGGCAAACGATCCATTGAAGATCATTTTGACCGGAATTTTGAGCTTGAATCCAGAATCCAGGAAAAAGAAGATGAAGTGCTTTACAACCAGGTAAGACACATCGAAGATATGGCCAATATACACTATATACGCCAGAAAGAGCTTAACGGATTGGGTGATGCTATCAGCTACGCACGGGATCATTGTGGACAGGAACCTTTTGCTGTTTTGCTGGGTGATACCATCATAGATTCTGTGATTCCTGTTACGCAACAGATGATTGATACGTTCGAACAATACAGGCAAACCATTATTGCCGTTGAAACTGTCCCACATGATAAGGTATCCAGGTATGGCATCGTTGGAGGTGACAGGATTAGCGGTAAGTTAATGCAGGTAAACGCGTTGATCGAAAAGCCGGATGTTGATAAAGCCCCATCAAACCTTGCTATTGCCGGCAGGTATATTTTAACCCCTGAAATATTTGATGCGATTGACAAGACCGAGCGTGGAAAAGGAAATGAAATTCAGCTCACAGATGCATTACGTCTGATGATGAAACACGATAACATTGTTTCTGTTACAATTGAAGGAAAACGTTATGATATCGGGAATAAACTGGATTTTTTGAAAACAACTGTGGAATTCGCCCTGAAACGTCCCGAATTTGCTGAACCATTTAAAGAATTTTTGAAAGATATCGTGAAATAAGGAATGGCCCCGGGTTAAAACCTGGTCATATACAGTCATATATCAATTCTATAGAATAATTTATTATAAATACGAACAATAACATTATGCGAATCAAAGCTTTATTCATTGGAGGAACCGGAAATATCAGCACGGAAGTAAGCCGTCTTGCCGTTCAAAACGGTATTGATTTGTATTTACTCAACCGCGGCCAGCGCAAGGTTGAAATTGATGGTGCAAAAAGTATTGTTGCCGATGTAAATGATCCTGAACAGGTAAAAAAAGCACTGGAAGGTCTTTCATGGGACGTGGTTGTAAACTGGATTGCATTTACACCGATAGAGGTACAACGGGACATTGATCTTTTTAGAGGAAAAACCAATCAGTATATCTTTATCAGTTCAGCTTCATGCTATCAGAAACCGGTATCACACCCTGTGATAACAGAATCAACGCCGTTGCATAACCCGTTCTGGCAATATTCAAGAGATAAAATTGCATGTGAGAATTTACTTAACAAAGCATATCGTGAAGATGGTTTTCCTGTTACCATTGTACGGCCTTCATTGACATATGATACGGTAATTCCAGTGGCGATTGGCGGCTGGACTGAGTATACCATCATTGACCGGATGAAAAAAGGCAAAAAAGTTATTGTTCACGGCGACGGTACATCCATTTGGACCATTATGCATGCAACGGATTTTGCCAAAGGTTTTTTTGGATTGATGGACCATCAGCAAGCCATCGGGCATGGTTTTCATATCACTTCAGATGAGTTACTTACCTGGGATCAAATTTATGAAACAACGGCAGAAGCTGCAAATGCAAAAGCCAACATCATCCATATTCCTTCTGATTTTATTGCCCGGTTTGATCCATTCCAGGAAGGTAATTTGCTGGGAGATAAAGCCCATAGTGTTATTTTTGATAATACAAAAATCAAAACCTTTGTTCCGGAATTCAAAGCTACCATTCCGTATAAGGTGGGTATCAAGAAAACTGTTGAATGGTTTGAAGCAGATCCAAAGCGAATGGTTGTAAATCCGGAGACAAATGAACTGATGGACAAAATTATTGATGCATATGCAGGCTCATAAACTATTTGCCAGGCAAACAATTTAGTAATAATGATGTTACCTGGTATTATCGAATACTGTAGTCCATGACCAGGCGAATCATATTTATTTTTCTTCTTTTTCTTGCTTTTAGCAGCATTGGTGCTTATGTTTATATAAAGGCGAAATTTCAACCTCCGCCTAATCAACTCAACTATACAGAGGAGTTGATTACAATACCTTTTTTCCGGGAATCAATGGATGGAAGGTTAAATGATGAAGGATCGGGGGCCATCCTGGTTCCAATTTCACTAAAAGATGCCCCGAAACAATATTACATGCGTTTGGATGTGGGTGCGCCATATTCTGTTCTGTTTCAAAATTCGATTGAAATACTTCAAAAAACTTCAGATACATTTAATGTAAATGAAGAGAATGGCAGCAGGATTGTTACCGGTTTTCGGTTTTTCCTGGATACCATCCCCATCCTTGCCCAAAACCTGTTTGTGGTACCTTCACCGGTAAAAAGGTTATCACAAGATACCTCCGGTATAACGATCATTGGCATTCTGGGGGCTGATCTCATTGAAAACCGGCGGGTAGTTATCAATTATCAGGAGAAAAAGATAATCATTGGCCGGCAATTCCCCGAATTACTGGTAACAAAGGCAGTTTTTTCGACATTTAAGTTTGATGGAAGAAGAGTGGTTTTGCCTGCAACAATTCAGAATAAGAAACATAAATTGCTTTATCAAACAGGACCGGGCGATTATGATTTACTAACCATCAGGCAAAAATGGGAAAATCTCGTTCCACAAGGTGCAGCTATGGAAAAAAGCAGAATTACGTTGTGGGGAAACGATGTACCTGCAATCCTTGCATCCGTGCAAATCCCTGCACTTCTTGGAGGGATTCAAATGCCAATAAAAAACATAGCTTATGTTGAAGAAATACCTTTTATGCAACGAATGATCCTGCGATTATCGGGAATAACAGGTATCACGGGCAATCAGCTATTTACGGATGGGATTTTACTGTTAGACACGGAGCAGGAAATATTTGCTATTGTGAAATGAAATTGTAAATACCAAAAAAATATATTATTTTTATGTCAGAATTATGACATAACAATCAAAACAATGAAATATTTACAATATACTGAATTTCGGAACAATTCAAAGTCATACATAGACAAAGTTGAAGAAGGAGAGGAGTATATTGTTATACGAAAAGGAAAGCCGGTTGCAAAGATAGTCCCGTTTGAAACAGAAAATCAACAAGGATGGAAACGCAGCATCAAAAAGGTGAAAGTAACGCAGGGTGAGCTGGTTTCAACTAAAATTAGGGAATACCGGGATAGCGAATGAATTATTTTTTTGATACTTCTGCACTGATTAAAAGATATATTGACGAGCCGGGAAGTGAGGCTGTTGATGGAATATTTGAAATAGCCGATATAATATATATTTCGCAGATAACCTTAATAGAATCTATTGCAACGTTACGAAGATTATTACATGAAAAAATACTAAGCCGGGAGCAGTTTCATTATTTAAAACGTGGAATCATTACAGATATGGCTTTTTTTACGGTTATACCTTTTAATCTGTCAGTTGAGAATATTTGCCTGGACATATTAAATGATCACCAGCTAAAAACGATGGATAGCATTCAACTGGCAAGTGCCTATGCAGTAAAATCAAAAGCAGATGCGATGGTTCTTGCAGATCAAAAGCTTGATAAAACAGCAAAAAAATTAAACATCAAAACGATACAAGTTCTAAATACATAGTCCACTTAAGTTTTCTCCCATCATGAAGCAATAACTGTTCAGG
>CAZAMT010000192.1:0-7863 GCA_964486145.1 uncultured Bacteroidales bacterium | reverse complement strand
AATCATGGTAGTGTGTGCCTCAGTAATTATTTCAGATAACTTGTCCGACAATTGGCGGATGGTCTGTTTCATGTGTTCAATATTGTAATTTATTTTTTATATAATTTACAGATAACTAAGTAATTATAAGGAGAAAGCCAATCTTTTCCAAAAAAAGAATTGCAAAAGTAACCAATAACGTATATTTTCCAATTTCAGTAAATTAAATTTAGGTTTAAATTTTATGAACTGGGAATTAAGATTAAAAGAATACCAGGCTTTTTTGTTGATCGAAAAGTCGTTATCTCCGAATAGCGTTGATGCGTACCTCAGGGATATGCAAAAGTTGTTGCAATTTTTTTCGTTACATAACCTTGAAGCAAAGCCAGAACAGGTTAACTACGAATTATTGCGGGATTTTATTACCTGGCTGAATGAACTTGGAGTCAGCGAACGTACTCAGGCAAGAATTATTTCAGGTATCAAGAGTTTTTACAAATTTATGTTACTTGAAGATCACATTGAAACCGATCCGACCTCACTCATTGAGGGGCCGCGCATTGGTCGAAAACTGCCTGAAGTAATGTCAGTATACGATATTGATAAACTGGTTGCGGCTATTGATTTAAGTAAACCCGAGGGACACCGGAACAAGGCAATTATTGAAACCCTGTATAGTTGTGGATTGCGTGTTTCCGAACTTATCAGTTTAAAATTATCAAATTCTCATTTCAAAGATGGATTTATAAAGGTGGAGGGTAAAGGAAACAAGGAACGATTGGTTCCCATCAGTCCAAAAGCAGTGAAAGAAATTACATATTATATGGAGCATTACCGAAATCAACTTCAGGTAAAAAAGGAGGCTGAAGATATTGTTTTTCTTAACCGTCGGGGAAACAAACTGACCCGCATCATGATATTTACAATTGTTAAAACCCTTGCAGAACGGGCAGGTATGAAAAAAAAGATCAGTCCGCATACATTACGTCACTCCTTTGCTACCCATCTTGTTGAAGGAGGTGCTGATTTGAGAGCAGTACAGGAAATGCTTGGTCACGAATCCATTTTGACCACAGAAATATACACCCACCTGGATCGAGAATATTTGAGGGATAACATTTTACAACATCACCCCAGGGCTTTGTCAAAATAAACTGGTTTAGAATCTAAAATTTATACTTGCAGATTTGCATGTAACTGCACAATGATTTTAATATCAGTTCATACGGTTATACATGAAGGTCATATATTTTTAAACTATGTGCAAAAAACGTCCAAATAACTTAAATATAAACCCTTGCCAAAACAGGATTTTTTTTACCTTTGTTGACTTTCTAATAAAATAGTAAGAATTATTAACATATAAATTAATAAAAACAATGTCACAAGTCAAACGAGTTTATAGTTTTGGTAATAAGCAGGCTGAAGGAAAAGCCGACATGAAGAATCTACTTGGTGGAAAAGGTGCGAACCTTGCTGAAATGAACCGAATCGGGGTTCCTGTACCTCCGGGGTTTACCATCACAACTGATACATGTACAGAATACAACCAGCAGGGAAAAGAAAAAGTAACAGAACTTTTAAAAGGAGATGTTGAAAAAGCCGTTGCCCAGATTGAAAAGATCATGGGAATGAAATTCGGAGACAAAGAAAATCCATTATTGGTTTCTGTGCGTTCAGGTGCCAGGGTATCAATGCCTGGTATGATGGATACAGTATTAAACCTGGGAATGAATGACGATTCAGTTATTGGCATAGCCAAGAAATCAGGAAATGAACGTTTTGCGTGGGATTCTTATCGACGTTTTGTTCAGATGTACGGCGACGTTGTTTTGGGAATGAAACCCGAATCCAAAGAAGATATCGATCCTTTCGAGGAAATTATGGAAGAAGTGAAAGAGGCAAAAGGAATTGAAAACGATATCGATTTGGATGTTGATGATTTAAAAGGCCTTGTAACCAAATTTAAAGAAGCGGTTAAAAGACGTACAGGTCATGGTTTTCCTTCAGATCCATGGGAACAACTTTGGGGGGCTGTTTATGCAGTTTTTGACAGTTGGATGAATCCAAGAGCAAATTATTATCGTGCCATGAACCAGATTCCTGAAGAATGGGGTACTGCTGTTAATGTTCAGGCCATGGTGTTTGGTAACATGGGAAATAACTCCGGTACTGGTGTTGCCTTTACGCGCGATGCTGCCACTGGTGAAGATATTTTCAATGGTGAATACCTTATTGATGCACAGGGTGAAGATGTTGTTGCCGGTACCCGTACTCCCCGACAAATTACCAAAGAAGGTTCATTGCGTTGGGCAAAACTCGCCGGAATTTCTGAAGAAGAAAGAGCTTCAACATTTTCTTCACTTGAAGAAGCAATGCCTGCAGCCTACAAAGAATTAAACGATGTTCAGCAAATCCTTGAAGACCATTACAAAGATATGCAGGATCTCGAGTTCACCATTCAGGATGGTAAGCTCTGGATGCTTCAAACAAGGAACGGTAAACGTACCGCTGCTGCAATGGTGAAAATTGCAATGGATATGTTACGTGATGGTAAAATCGATGAAAAAACCGCTCTGTTGCGCCAGGAACCTAACAAACTTGACGAATTGTTACATCCAGTATTTGAAAAGGGAGCTATTAAATCTGCAAATGTTATAGCCAAAGGTTTGCCGGCATCTCCGGGTGCAGCAACAGGACAGATTGTATTCCATGCGGATGAAGCAAGCAAATATCCGGTATCAATCCTTGTTCGAATAGAAACATCTCCCGAAGACCTTGAAGGTATGGATATAGCCAAGGGTATTCTTACTGCGCGTGGCGGAATGACTTCTCACGCGGCGGTTGTTGCTCGTGGTATGGGGAAATGCTGTGTATCAGGAGCAGGTGGAATTAAGATCAAATACAAAGAGAGAACACTTACCGTTGATGGTAAGTCCTTCAAAGAAGGTGATTGGATTTCATTGAACGGTTCTACCGGTGAAGTTTACGAGGGTAAAATCAAAACCATCGATCCGGAATTAAGTGGTGACTTTGGTGAAGTTATGGCTTTGGCTGATAAGTATAGAAAAATGAATGTTCGGACAAATGCAGAAACCAAGAGGGATGCCACTCAGGCTCGAAAATTTGGTGCTGAAGGAATTGGTCTGTGTCGAACTGAACACATGTTCTTTGAAGGTGAACGAATTGTAAGAATGCGTGAAATGATCCTTGCAGATGACGAAGCCGGAAGAAGAACAGCGCTTGAAAAACTGTTGCCAATTCAGCGCCAGGATTTTAAAGATGTGTTTGAATCAATGGCCGGATTACCTGTCACTGTTCGTTTACTTGACCCACCGCTGCACGAATTTGTGCCGCACGAGGAAGAAAACCAAACAGCAATGGCTAATGAAATGGGTATCTCCCCGGACAAAGTAAAACAGAAAGTAGAAGATTTACATGAGTTTAACCCAATGCTGGGACACCGTGGTTGCCGTCTTGGAAATACGTATCCCGAGATAACTGAAATGCAGGCCAGGGCAATTATCGAATCATGTTTGGATCTGAAAAAAGAAGGCGTCAAAACTTTACCTGAAATCATGATTCCGTTGACAGGTACCAAACGCGAATTGAAACTACAGGAAGAGATTGTTCGCACAACTGTTGAACAAGTGTTTAAAGAAAGAAATGACAGGATTGATTACCTTGTTGGAACAATGATTGAAATTCCAAGGGCAGCATTAACCGCCGACCAAATGGCAGATGTAGCCGAATTCTTCTCATTTGGCACCAACGACCTTACACAGATGACATATGGATATTCTCGTGATGATGCCGGAAGATTCCTTCCAATATACCTGAAAAAAGGATTATTGAAAAGTGACCCATTCCAGATTCTGGACCAGGAAGGTGTCGGACAACTGGTTGAAATGGGAACCAAAAAAGGAAGAACAACCCGTCCGGATCTGAAAGTAGGTATCTGTGGTGAACACGGTGGTGAACCTGCTTCCGTTGAATTTTGCCACAGGGTTGGTATGAACTATGTAAGTTGTTCTCCATACAGAGTGCCTATTGCCAGACTGGCTGCTGCACAGGCTGCGTTGAGATAAAAACTTGAATTTATAGATTTTATGAAAAAGGTCATCTAATGCAGATGGCCTTTTTTGATCCTGTAAAGACCGAAATTGTTCATCTTATTTTGTAGCTTTTTTGGCGATTCAGCAATCACGTTTTAAACTTTCTTCTCTCTTATGTGTTTTTTTGATGTAATTTATTTTCAGCCTTATTATTTTTGTTTAAACCAAATTACCTTCAAAAAATGAAAATTAGAAGTTTTCTATCTCCACTGCTTTTATCCGTTTTAATAAGTATAAATACCGTTGGCCAGGATATATCCTCAGTAATTCAAAACATGAAAAACAGTATAACGGATGTAACCATCAAAGATGAAATAGTGGAACAATCATTTCTGCTGGAGGATGATGAATGTATATGCAAATTATCGGTGCATAACATTGAAGACGAGGAACAGTTAGAGTATATTTTCAATGCTGCGGACATAAACCAGTACAAGATTGCATTTAAAACAAGTAAAAGCAGCGTTTACATTGAAACAGAGACCAAAGGGGGCAAAGATCTCGTACGCTTCTTCGAAAACGGTGAAGTAGAAGGTTATGTGGATGATTTTGAGTTCTATGCCAAAGACATTGAGCAAGCCAGAAGCATTGTAGAGGATTTCAGAAACCTGGTGAAAGAATGTGAAAAGAAACAAGAATCCATCGGGTTTGTGCTGGGCGGGAATCCTTCCATTGAGGATGCCGCAAATTATTTAAAAAACGAAATCACAAAGGTTTCGGTTAACGAACAAACCTACGATCAAATGTTTTCAGTGAATGCCGAATTCGTTCCTTCGATGAAACTGGAAGTTACTGATGTAAACGATGGTGAGGTAATCATTTATGAACTCAATGCAGCGGATATCAATCCTGCTGAAATTGAATTTGATACAGATGATTCATTTGTTACCATTGAAGCAACAACCAGGGGTGGCCGTGATTTAATTAAAGTTTTTGAAAACGGTGAATTAGACGGGTATGAGGAAAGCATGATGTTTTATACCGATGGTATTGAACCGGCCAGGAAACTGGTAGAAGCATTTCAGTTTTACGTGAAGGAATCAGAAGATATGACTGCACAGGAAATATTCGATATTGAAAACACGGGTGACCTGTCAAAATTGAACGATTTTATTTCGAATCATTTAAAAGATGTTGCCATTGAAGATGAAAATTTCAGGCAAAGCTTTACTTATCAGCAGGATCAACCATACCTGGTAACCATTGAAATTGAAGAGGTCAATGAAACAGAAACTTTTACATATTCACTTAATCTTGCTGATCTGAATAGCAATGGATTAAATTTTGATACAAAAGGCAGTCAGGTTGTAATTAACCTTGAAACCTCCGGGGAAGCAGATTTGATTAAAGTACTGGAAAACGGGGAACTTGATGAATATGATGATGATTTTGAATTTCTGGCCAATGGAATCGAAGAGGCAAGATATCTGGTAGAAGCATTCAAGAAGGCTGTGAGAATGAGCAAAGACATGCAGGAAACAGGGTTTATCGAAGGCAATCCATCGCCAACCAAATCTGAAACTCTTGATTTTCTTGCATCCACACTAAGCGAAGTGGTTATTGGCGAGGATGCTTACAAACAAAAAATCACTGCCACGGGAGAAGACGATTGTGTTATTAACTATGAAGTAACAGACGTTTCGGAAGGTGAAACAGCCATATATAAATTTAACCTCATTGACATCAATGTTCATAAAACAAAATTTTTCGCAGATGATGATGAGATATTTATTTCTTTGGAAACCATTGGTGAAAATGATTTGATCGAAGAAATTATCGAAGGTACTACGGAAGGATTTGAAAATGAAATAGAAATACGTGCAGCAGGTATTGAAGAAGCCAGAAAACTCCAAAAAGCCTTTATTCATTTAATTAACCAATGTTCTGAATAAATTTATTGTTTGCTAAGTTTTATCTTGTTTATTTAAAATTAGTTGGTAATTTTAGCCTGCCATTGAGTGAACTTATGTTCATTAAAAGTTAATTATTTAATGGGTATATAATAAAAGTGCGACAGAATATTTTTTAAATTTGGCCTTCGCATTTTCAGGTTTGACATTAACCAAATAAAACAATATAGCATATGAGTTTATTTAAAGCAGAGGATTTAACCAGGTATGGTATTTCCGATGTTAAGGAGGTTATTTATAATCCATCTTATGATCAACTATTTGAAGAAGAAACCAGGCCCGGGCTGGAAGGTTACGAAAAAGGACAGGTAACTAAGTTGGGTGCCGTTAATGTAATGACTGGCGTTTTTACTGGTCGTTCACCAAAGGATAAATACATTGTACTTGATGATAAAACGAAAGATACCGTTTGGTGGGCTGAACAGGCAAAGACTTCCGACAACAAACCGATTGACCAGGATACCTGGAAACATTTCTATAAACTGGGAATGAATCAACTCTCCGGAAAACGCCTTTTTGTTGTTGATGGTTATTGCGGTGCCAATGAAGATACCAGGCTTAAGGTGCGTTTTATAATGGAAGTGGCATGGCAGGCGCATTTTGTAAAAAACATGTTTATTAGACCTTCACAGGCTGAACTTGAAAATTTCACTCCTGATTTTGTAATGTTTAATGCCGCTAAAACAGTCAATCCCGACTGGAAAAATATGAAACGCGCCGATGGAGTTCCTTTAAATTCTGAAAATTTTGTTGCTTTCAACCTCACCGAGGGCATGGCTGTTGTGGGTGGAAGTTGGTACGGAGGTGAAATGAAAAAGGGTATATTCTCTGTCATGAATTATTACCTGCCATTACGTGGTGTAGCTGCTATGCACTGTTCAGCTAACAAAGGAAAGGAAAATGATGATGTTGCAATCTTTTTTGGTCTCTCAGGAACGGGTAAAACAACCCTTTCAACAGATCCCAAACGTGAATTGATTGGCGACGATGAGCACGGCTGGGATGATGAAGGTATCTTTAACTTCGAAGGCGGATGCTATGCAAAAACCATTAATCTTGATAAAGAAAGTGAACCGGATATTTACAACGCCATTAAAAAGCATGCATTGCTTGAAAATGTAACTGTTGATGAAGATGGTAAGATTGATTTCGATGACGGTTCAGTAACACAAAATACCAGAGTCTCATACCCCATTTATCATATAAAGAATATCGTTAAACCAGTATCAAAAGCGGGTCACGCGCAAAATGTCATATTTCTGACTGCCGATGCATTTGGAGTAATACCTCCGGTATCAAAACTAACAGCAGAACAAACCAAATATCACTTTTTATCAGGGTTCACTGCAAAGCTGGCAGGCACTGAGAGAGGTGTTACAGCGCCGCAACCAACCTTTTCCGCAGGGTTTGGTGCTGCATTTTTAACATTGCACCCGACCAAATATGCCAAAGAGCTTGTAAAACGGATGGAAGCTGTTGGGGCAAAAGCATACCTGGTTAACACTGGTTGGAATGGTACAGGTAAAAGGATTTCAATTAAAGATACCAGAACAATCATTGATAGCATACTCAGTGGAAATATTCAAGAATGTAAATCAAAACAAATTCCGATTTTTAATCTTGAAATACCGGTATGTCTTGAAGGTGTGGATGATAGCATTCTCGATCCCAGAAATACTTACAGCCATACTTCCGAGTGGGAAACAAAAGCAAAAGAGTTGGCTTCGTTGTTTATCAATAATTTTGTTCAATATACTGATACTGACGAAGGTAAATCACTTATCTCAGCAGGACCGGTGATATAAGGGTTTAAAAGCGGAAGTGCCCCTTTATCAATAAGTTATATACATTAAATATTA
>CAZAMT010000191.1:0-7887 GCA_964486145.1 uncultured Bacteroidales bacterium | reverse complement strand
ATTGCAGCCGAACTGGCCGACGACTTATCCGGTGATGGTCCGTTTACTGTTTTTGCTCCAACCGACGATGCTTTCGGTGCGCTTCCTGCTGGTACACTGGATGATTTACTGGCTGATCCAACAGGTGACCTGGCTGAAATTCTGCAATACCATGTTGTGTCAGGTAAGGTAATGTCTGGCGACCTGGAGGATGGTATGAAAGTGGAAACACTGCTCGGCGACAGCATTATGATTGAAATTTCCGATGGTGATGTGTTTGTCAACGGTGCCCAGGTGATCATTCCTGACCTCGAAGCAGGTAACGGAGTAGTTCATGTCATTGACGCTGTATTGCTGCCAGATGATGCAACCAACACAGAATTATTTGTATTTGAGGATGATAATTTCAATGTGTACCCGAATCCGGCTTCATCTCTGATGAATATCAGATTTAGCCTGAAAGAAAGAGCAGAAGTAAGCATTGAAATTTACAACATTCTTGGAACCAAAGTTAAAACCGGGGTCAACGGAGTTGTGATGCCGACAGGTACAAATCAACACCAGGTAGATGTTACCGACCTTGAAACAGGAATCTATTTTGTAATATTGCGATCAGGTAAGGATCAAATAACACAGTCAATCAATATTACCAAATAGCTAAATAAATAATAATCACAGAAAGTCACCAGGTTGAAGAAACAGGAATGTGCAAAGGAAAGTGGGTTAAATCCTGGTGACTTTCCTTTTTTATTTTAATACTTTTCTCTTTTCGAATCAATGTTCCGTCATGGTTCATTCCTCTTACCAGAACTTTAAAATCACCTGTATTATCCGGCAAATTAATTGTTGAGCTTTCACCGTTTGATATGCTCTGAAAAAATACAAGATTTCTAAAATCGGCACGGTAATCATTTCCTTTGTTTGTACTGTTATACATTTGTTGGGTTTTCGGGGTTGATGTCAAATATTTCGCATAAACAACTTCATCCGGAAACGTATAACCACCAAAATCCGATTTATACGTGTAAATGCTTATAATCCCTCTGAAAACAGAATTTCCGACAATGTAAATACCATTTACAACATCGATGTAATCAATCTTTGATGGTGCGATTTCCAGCAATTCACTGTAATTGAAGACGGGCACGTTATCCAGTAATACCAACGGATCTTTGTAAGCATACAGATTGTGATTTTCATACAATACAAAATATGGACTGCCTTTCCGTTTCCTAACGATTGCATTCATTACAATTTCATGGAATACCTCCTCAAGAGTCGGAAGATCAATGTAATCCTTCAACCTAACATGACTTTCCGGTTCTCCGTAAAACTTATCCGGCAACGCTGTTAAACTTTCCCTGCTTATTGTCTCAAAATTTGACAATGCATGTATCTGTGATGATAGCGATAAATCTTCAATAAATGACTTATCCGAAGGTTTCAAATGTAAAGGAGGAACAGTAAAACCAACCATTGAAACAGCAAAATCATTTTCAATAAGCACCTCTACAGAATCCTTGTATTCCTGGGGAATCGTAAGAAAAATATTTTGTTCGCCTTCGAGGTTATACAAGGTATAATTTAATTCACCATTTGCACCGGAATATCTTGGTATGAAATAACCTCCTTTATCCAACACGGAAAGATAAACCGGGACGTTTTCAACAGGCTCCAGGGTATTTTTATTTCGAGCAATGGCGCGAAGGTTTAAACCATCTGTTTCAGGTAAAAATACCTGATTTTTTGCGCGTGAATCCTGGGATTTCAATTCTTCAATTACCTTTTCCTCCAGCAATGGTAATATCAGTTTCATATCGTTCCTGGTTAATGTACCATCAAACAGGCTGTTTTTTGCAAGGGATGGATTATAAATCAGGGAGGCTATTTCCTGGCCCTTATTGTAAAGCGTATTTTTTTTGACCATCCTGACATTTGCCTCATCCAATACGCCGTTTGACTGAAAAGAAAACTCCATTCGCCTTTTGGGATTGAGTTTATTATGTCCGGTTTCAATTGAAATTATTGTATCATCATCCAGATAATTAAAACCCAGTTTTCCAGATACTTTTTGACCATCGCGTTTTTCCAGTAAGAATGCAACATACCCATCCTCAAACTTCTCTGCTGCTATCACATCTACAGTCCCGCTTTGATTTGCCAGGGTAACCTGCTTTTCTATTTTTTGCCCGGTTTCATCCCAGACTTTAAAAACATAATCTCCTTTGGCCTTTTTTGGATTATCGTATGAAACCTCAAACAGTCCGTTATTCAATTGCACAATTAAACTGATTCCCTTTTTTTCATTCACCTGAAAGTTATGTGACAGGGTATCCTGATTTGCCACTAACATGTTGAACCGGTAGGAGTCGCTTATATCTCCGTTCAAATGAAATGTTGCCAGACCGCTTTCGAACAATTTCACAGGTACAATCCCAACCAGCGTGTCCTGTGCGGAAACCCATGCTTTGACCGGTTTCATATCCAGATAGGTTTTACCAACGTAAACCGAATAGGATTGGTTCATATCATCTGAGCCAATTAAAAAGCCAGGTTTCTTTTCCTTCGAATCAGAAAGCGGTTGCTTTGGATTTATTATTGTTATCATGGAATGAAAATAATTCCATGGAGAAAAATTTCGTTGATACAACGTGTATGTGCGCATGATATAATTTCCTGACCGGATGTTATCTGGTAAATCCACATATCCGGTTGCCTTGAAATTGTTGAGATTAAATTTTTGCTGATGAACGATGTCCTTTTTCTCATCGTAAATTTCAAGATACAATATTCTGCTTTGAAAAGTACTGTCAAGCGGAGGTCGAACAAATGCCTCGAACCATATTTTCTCTCCTGAAATATAATAATTCCTATCGGTGATATGGTATATTCTTTCAGGTTTCATTTCCCTGCTTATCGCTGTCGCCCCGCATCCTATGCTAATCAATACAATGGTAGAAATTAATACTAAATTTTTATTCATGACAATGTTTGCTTAATCATCCCAAAAATCTGGTTTTTCAAGACTGCCCCCCCTCAGGGTACAGTCAAAACAGTAATCACTTGAACTTGCAAATGCCCCCGCTGCGGTAAGGAAAAAATAAACAGGATATTCACTTTCGGGGATATCGGCCAAATAACCAATGAGATCTTCATCAGGTGCACATGTAAATATAAAAATCGGAACACCGGCTGGTCGGCTCACAAATATTTTCTTTTCCTTCACCCCTCCGACAATAAAAAATCCCAGTACCGGTTCTTCTGGATTGCTCTTGTTTTTTAAGTTACCGGCAATCTGGTACGGTTGTTTTGAATACAACGATCCCTGATCACCACGTTGTTTTTCAATGCCATTCCAGTAATGATAGGCTTCTTCACTAATAAAATACTGTTTAACTAACAAACAGTACCTCATGCTTAATCTTGGTGTTTGATTTGACACAAATGTCAGTGGTAATTGATCAATATTCTTATCTGTTAGATTCTTAGTATCACAGGTGTAAATTTCGCTTCTTTTTCCCTGACCATAGCAAAGATATACGCTGTCTGTATTAAACATTTCACGCATGGTCCCGTCATAAATATAATTAATATAGAAAGCAGACCTGTACATATAAGCTTCCTCCATTCTCCAGAAATAAAAACCTTCTTCATTGTTCTCTGGCTTCACATCCACAAAAAATTGATAACCACCAATGGGTTGGTCCGGATTTCTTGTATCCCGTATCTCTGCATCAGCGTAAAGGGAATCAATTTCAGGGGCTTCCTTCAATTGTTGAAATTCGGTTTCATAATCTCCTCCTTCTGGTGTCTGCACCAGAAGCCTGTAGCTCCTTCCAGTAGCTGCTTGAAATTCGGCAGGTGTCTCATAGTTTCCTTTACCGGATTCTGAAAGATGTATCAGGTTACCAAGATCATCTTCAATGGTTACAACCGCATTTGGTAAAGGATTATAAATCAATTCATCCAGGTTTGATGAAAGAGATAGTTTCACCTGATATGGCCCCGGGGCATCCGATATGAGACCGTCAACTACGAGAAGTTCATCGTATTTATCAACATCCGGCCAGTATCTTTCCAGACATGAGGAACCAAATGCAATAATAAAAAGCAGGTAAATATAGTGTTTAACTTGCATAATTTCCCAGTTTGAAGTTATATGTGATGGTTATAATGGGTTGCCCAAATATGGATAGTTTGTAGCCATTAATCCTGCCTTCTTCATTTTTAAAAAAAACAGAGTATGCATTCTTTCTGCCTGTGAGGTTATATACTGAAAACATCCACGAACCATGCGCAAATTTCTTTGATAAGAGATTTCCCTCGAGGTTAACTGAGATGTCCATCCTGAAATAATCCGGTAGTCGGTACTCGTTTCTTTTTGAATAATGAAGTATTTCATCATTATTGATGTAATACACCGCAGCAGGAAAAGTTATGGGTCTGCCCGTAGAGTACACCGTATTCCAGGATATGCTGAGTCTTCGTGAAAATTTGTAATTCGCTACAAGATTAACCGCATGTGGTTTATCATGATTTGCAGGATACGGATTTCCAAAATTGATTGCATTTCCTGGAATATCTCCATCAATATGCATTTTAGCACTTGAGTACGTGTAATTCAACCAGCCGTTAAATCGTCCGAAAGGCTTACGCAGCATAAGTTCCAAACCATAGGACTCCAGATCTCCCTGTAATACCTGCGTCTCCGGGTATTTTGAGATCAATACATCCGCACCGTCTTTATAGTCAACCTGATTACTTACCTGTTTTAAATAAACTTCCGCCGATGTTTCAATTTTGTTTCGTGCAAAGTTGGAATATATTCCCCCTGCAAACTGTTTGCCCCGCATGGGTTTTATGTGATAATCACTCAGCTTCCATTTGTCGGTAGGTGATATTGCAATCGTATTTGAAAGCATAAAAATGTTCTGGTAAGTTTCGTTGTAGCTAAATTTGACCGATAAATTATCAAACAATTCGTATTTACCACTTAGCCTTAAGTCTGGCCGGTTATACGATTTAATTGTTTTATTGCCCTCATATGAAACGGTATCGGCAATACTCGAAGTGCGCTTCTCAACGCCATTTTCATATAAAATAACATCCTGTGGTCCCAAAAATTGGTAATAATTGTATCGCAGACCTGCATTGACAGCAAATTTTGGAGATATTTCCCAGGTATTATCAAGAAACAGACCGGTTTCAAGTCCTTGTTCTTCAGTCAATTCAACCCCAATTACATTTGATTCTTCACCAAAGGGTTCATGGCTTCCCAGGTCCACTTTATACAGCACTGAATTCAACCCTCCATGAATGGTAAGGTTATTCATTGGCCTGAGCGTTATTGATGATTTGGCTTCGTAGTGTTCAAGACCATAACTATGCTTATAGGAGTTTATTGGAACGGAGTAATTTGTCTCTGTATAATCATATTTGCTGTAAATGCCTGAAATGCTGAAGGTATGTTTGTTTCTAACAATACGGTTCCATGTTGCCGATGCACCCGTTGTTCCGTACTTATTATCAATTTCAGAGGCCAGTTGTACATTATCGCGGCTACTATAAGCAAACAACTGCATTTTGCTTTTATCGCTAATGTCTACGTTAATGTTGGCAATAAAATCACCAAACCAGGCGCTACTGTTGCGGATATCGGGGTCTTCAACCAGACCGAGTAACCAGTTGGAATAAGATGAACGCAATCCCACGAGTACACTTGCTTTATCCTTTTTAATTGGCCCTTCTACCAGTACATGTCCGGTAATCGGACTGATCCCGCCTCTAGCTGAAAAATTCTTGTTGTTGCCCTTTTTGGTTGTCACATTAAAGATGGAAGCTAACCTGCCACCATATTCGGCAGGTATATTACTTTTGTATAATGAAAATTCATTGATGGCATCAGAATTAAATGCTGAAAAGAATCCAAAAAGATGTGATGTATTGTAAACCGGCACATTGTTAATGTAAAACATGTTTTGGTCGGCCGGACTTCCACGTACATTAAATCCGGATGTCCCCTCTCCAACTGACTGAATACCGGGAAGCATAAGGGCAATTTTTACAATATCCCTTTCGCCAAGTACAAGTGGTATTTCTTTTACGGTTTTGGCCGATAATTTTTCAAAACCCATCTGTGTACTTTTAACATTGTGAAATTTTTCGGCAGTCACTACCACTTCTTCCAGAGCCACCAGTTCTTGTTCCAACTGGATATCAAGTCTTCCGGATGATCGAACATCTATTTCAATTTTTTCAGTTTTCCTGCCAATGCTTTGAATTTCAAGCGTATATATTCCGGTAGGTATCTGTAAGTTGTAAAAACCTTGCGGATTTGTTACGGTACCGGCTTCAAGTTCTTCAATAAACAGCGTACCACCAATCACCGGTTCTCCGCTCTCCTCATTCGTCAGGTAACCGTTAACGGAGACTTTCCCTGAATGACCATTATTACCTTCTCCAATAACCACCTGACGCGCTATATACTCATCTTCAGCCCTTAAAAAGCCCTCATCCTTATGCACCTGCTTTGCTGATTCATTTCTTTGTACTACAACATCAAAAAAATCTTCTGGAAGTGAGGTAACGAGTTGCTTTTTTGAAAAAAATATATTATTATCTACATCCATGGTCACATGGATCTGTGGAGCAAAGTTATTTCTTAAAACTTCGTTTAGAAGGGTACTGTCTTTATCTATCTTTACCTGAAAATCTTCCACAATGGTATCCACATAAAATATCCGGTATTGTTGTTCTTCTTCAAGATAGTTTATAAAACTATTCCAGGACATTCCATCCAAATCATTAGAAACATAAATGTTTTTCTGGCCATAAGAAATATTCTGTAAACAAATAACCAGAAGCAAAATAAGGCCAGTAGTTTTATTCAACCAGTGCATTGCAATAATTCATTAAATTAATCAATTGATTTTTTGTTACTTTTCGATAAACAATGTCATTTTTTCTCATGTACTTTCTAATCGTTCTTTTATTGTCGTCAAATGCACGCAGGTACAGGCGTTTTTTGGAAACGTTGATTAGCTTACCATTTTGAATCAGATATTCTTTAGAATTTGTATCCCCGTAAGAACCCTGAGGAGCGAAATTGTTGTATATTTCAATAAACCCTTTTTTATGTGTCCTTACCATTGAAATCCTTCCCGCTGCAATCATTTCAACATAATTAACATTAAGATCAGAAAATCCCAGGTTTCTACTGTGAATAAATTTATGGTTGTCGGCCATGAGGAATGAATCAACAAATGATCCATTCAAACGGATTTGATCATAATTAGCCGTGGCATTTTGTATTTTAAGAATAAGGGCATCCTGGTAGATGTCATATTTTACCTGCCTGTTCGGAAAGGTTTGTCCTTTTACATAAACAGTAGCCGGATGCCAGCTTGTTGAGAAAAGAAACGGATCGTTTTGTGCATTTGGTTTGAATAAACGGTATAATCTGCCGTTCACTAATAAAGGATCTTCCCGGCTGGATTTTTCCAGGTGTAATTCGTTCCATTGATTGTTAATATGGAAGGGTTTGGTGTTATTCTGAGCTACCCCCGGGTTTGCAGAAATTAACAAAACAATAATACTCAAAAGAATAAACCTCTGAAAATAAAAAATCCGCATCATTTTTGTTGAAAATTGTCGGTAAATGTAATCAAAACCTTTATGAATCCAAGGAATTTTTAATTTATACGAATCATAGAATAATCGGCCATTTTGATGAACCAGGACTTTATAAAATCTGTTAATCAGGCCGATTGCCAACATATATAAAAATTCATTGGTGTCCGGAAAAAACCGGACAGGTTTATTTTATGCTCAAGCCGCAAGGGCTTTTACTTTTTTTCTTCAGCAAAAAAAAGTAAACAAAAAATGCCGCCACTGCCGATAAATTCCTAA
>CAZAMT010000190.1:0-7896 GCA_964486145.1 uncultured Bacteroidales bacterium | reverse complement strand
TTTTGAATGAAATAAGTAATTTTTATTGAATTTAAATTATAATTATGATATGAAAATTTAACGATTATGTGAACAACAAAAATTCATTCTTTGAAAATATATTACCATATTTACGCCTCAAAAATTTGATGCCAACTGCATTATCAATCATGCGAGCCATGTATATTAGTTATAAATAATAAGAGTTCAATCATTTAATAATCAATAAAATATCAGATCATGGTAAAAAGTCCATTACAAGAAGCAAGATCAGCTTACGTACCAAAATTACCCGGAGCGTTAAAAGGTAAAATTACGTTAGTTGAAGGTGACAAAACAACATCGGTTGCCAACCAGGAAGAAATTAAAAAAATGTTTCCAAAAACTTATGGAATGCCCATAATTTCATTTGAAAGCGGAAATGAAGAGAAAGAATATCCCCCCATCAATGTTGGTGTAATCTTATCAGGCGGGCAGGCACCGGGCGGTCACAATGTGATAGCCGGTCTTTTCGATGGATTGAAACGAATAAATGAAAGCTCAAAACTGTACGGTTTTTTGGGCGGCCCCGGCGGATTGATTAACAATGAGTACATGGAAATAACCAGCGACATCATCAATGAATACCGAAATACAGGTGGATTTGACATCATTGGCTCGGGCAGAACAAAGCTTGAGCAAACCGACCAGTTTGACAAAGGGATTGTAAACTGCAAAGCCTTAAATATTAAGGCTCTTGTGATTATTGGCGGAGATGATTCCAATACCAATGCCTGTGTACTTGCAGAATATTATCTTCAGAAAGAAACAGGTATCCAGGTAATTGGTGTACCCAAAACCATCGATGGCGACCTTAAAAATGAAATGATTGAAACTTCTTTTGGTTTTGATACAGCTTGCAAAGTATACAGTGAGTTAATCGGTAATATCCAGCGCGATGCCAATTCGGCAAAAAAATACTGGCACTTTATTAAGCTCATGGGCCGGTCAGCCTCACATATTGCCCTTGAATGTGCTTTGCAAACGCAATCAAACATCACCATTATCTCCGAGAAAGTTGAGAAAGAACAACAGACATTGGATCAAATAGTACATTACATAGCCGGAATCATTGCCAAAAGAGCTGAAAACAATGAAAATTTCGGAACCGTGCTTGTACCGGAAGGTCTGGTTGAATTTATTCCTGAAATAAAAGCATTGATAGGTGAATTGAACGATTTGCTTGCTGATAACCTTGAGTATTTCAATAGCTTACCAACCGATAATGAAAAAATGCAGTTTGTAAATCACCATTTGGGTGATCGTTCATCCAAAGTTTTCAGTTCATTACCAGGTTTTGTGCAACTGCAGCTTCTTGCTGATCGTGATCCGCATGGAAATGTCCAGGTGTCAAAGATTGAAACTGAAAAGCTTCTCATTGACATGGTTGGCGATTTACTGGGTGAATGGAAAGCAAAAGGTAAATACACAGGTCAGTTCGGTGCTCAACCTCATTTTTTTGGATACGAAGGCCGCTGTGCAGCACCATCAAATTTCGACGCTGACTACACCTATTCTTTGGGATATACAGCAGCTCTGTTAATTGCATCAGGTAAAAGTGGTTACATGGCTTCCATTCGAAATTCGGTTGAAACTGCTGACAAATGGATATCCGGAGGAATTCCAATAACCATGATGATGAATATGGAAAAACGCCATGGGAAAATGAAACCGGTCATTCAAAAAGCACTTGTAGATCTTGAGGGTAAACCCTTTAAAGATTTTATGAAATCCCGTGAGGATTGGGCCGTTAACACACTGTATGTATACCCGGGGCCTATTCAGTATTTCGGGCCATCAGAGGTTTGCGATTTACCTCCTAAAACCTTGCAACTGGAACATGCATAGCACTGAATTGATTATGTTGCAATCAAAAAAAAAGATGGGTAAATCCCATCTTTTTTTGTTTAAAAAACTTCTCTAATATTCCGAATTCAATACATCTGGTTCACAATAATGAACATATATTCATGGATGATTTATTAAAAACCTTAAATTTGATGATATATCTAACTACTATTTAATTTTTTTGTTTATATTTAATAACATCAAATCCAAAAATCAGATTCTATGACCCAGGTTAAAAAGAAAAAAGGTACCATTGCCATATTAACCGGAGGGGGCGATGTACCAGGATTAAATCCAGCCATCCGGGCAATTACAATAAGAGCTATACGCGAAGGATATCAGGTAATTGGTTTACGCAGAGGGTGGGCCGGCATACTCGAATTCCAGAGAGATAAAAAAGCCGATAACTCCCATCGATACCAGATTTTATCAGAAGAAATTGTAAACAAAGCCGGACGCACCGGAGGAACTTTTCTTCACACTTCACGCACCAGGCCCAGCCATGTACCAAAAGAAGATGTACCCGACCATTACAAAGACAGGTATAACAGTGAAGTGAATGATTTAACACCTGAAATTATAAAAAATCTGGAATACCTCGGCGTTGATTATCTCATTCCCATAGGTGGTGATGACACATTGAGTTATGCAGTGAGATTGTATTCCGAAGGTATCAAGGTTGTTGCCATACCAAAAACCATGGACAATGATGTCCCCGGCACCGACTATTGCATCGGTTTCAGTACATGTGTTACCCGTACCATTCATATGTGCAACACACTTCGCACATCAGCCGGTTCGCATGAACGTATTTTAGTACTGGAAGTTTTCGGCAGATATGCCGGCTTCACAGCCATGCTGCCAACCATGGCCGGAGCAGCCAACCGATGTGTAATTCCTGAACACAAGTTTAACATTGAAAGACTAACGGAATTACTGGTTGATGACCGCGTTAGAAACCCAAGCCGGTATTCGGTTGTATTGGTATCAGAGGGTGCCATGTTTGAAGGAATGGGCCAAATGAAATTTACCAGCAGCGAAAAGGATGCCTATGGCCATGCAAAACTGGGCGGCATCGGAGATATGATTTCAGCCAAAATTAAAGAATTAACCCCACATCACAACAACGGAAAAAGAATAAATGTAATCAATCAGCAATTGGGATACCTTGTCAGAGGAGGGGACCCGGATGCCATTGATTCCATCGTCCCTATGGCATATGGCAATCTTGCCCTGGATTTAATTCTAAAAGGCATTCATGGCAGGCTCGTTGTATTGCGTAACGGAAGGTATGACAACGCCCCGATAGACGTTGTTACAAGCACAAACAAAGTGGTAGATGTAAATAAACACTACAATGCCGACAGGTTGCGCCCTCAGTACAAAAGTTTCGAGTTTCAGCCATTGTTTATCATGACCGGCAACAACTGATTCTACCTGGTGATGTAGATCCATGCCGGAACACCCAATTCGTTTCTGAATCTCTGAATTTCGGTAACGGCATTGCGCAGGTTATTGTATGATTTAACCGATACCATCTGCAATCCATTGGGATGTGAAATAATCGTTGCCTGATACCCATTGGATTTCATTTTCTCCAGGTAATTTTGTGCATTACGGGGTACCCTGAAGCTTCCGGTAATCATATGAAACCGATTATTTTCAAACGACTGATTTTCGTCCATCATTTTTTTGATGGAATCGATTTTAATATCAACTTCACTGCGTATCCGGGCAATATCCTCTTCATAGTCATCGGCTTTTACATATTCATTCTCTCCGCTTAACAATGTATCCACATCATTGGATACCAGTCGCTGCTTTTCAATAAACTGACATGACCCAAGCGTAACCACCATCCAAACAAAAAACAAAAATTTTATACTCTGCATATTCTTATATTAACAATTACTTAATATTAACCAATTTAATACAAAGTGGTTTAACCTTACTAATTCATAAATTAATATTATAACTTAAGAATAGGGCAGGTTAAATACATAGATCATTATCGAAATTAATCATTAATTGCAATTTCAGGCACTTTTAGCTCTGAATTTTTTAATTTAGCATCATGATCATGTATAACTTCTAAATTTAAAATTATGGCTGACCTCTCAACTACTTTTGCCGGGCTGAAACTTAAGAACCCTGTCATTATCGGAAGTTCAGGGCTCACTGATTCTGTTGAAACCATTAAAGCTCTTGAGAAAAACGGAGCTTCTGCAGTTGTGCTTAAATCGCTTTTTGAAGAGGAAATTATTCGCGAAATGGAAGCGAGCATGTCTAAAATCCAGTCAGAAAGTTACATATATCCTGAAACCCTGGAGTTTTACGAAGACCAGAAAGAAATAGAGGAGAGTACGGTAAAATACCTTGAATTGATTAAAAACCTGAAACAGGAAGTTGAGATACCCGTTATTGCCAGCATTAACTGCATTACATCAAGCCAGTGGACCTATTTCCCTGAATTAATCGAATCAGCAGGCGCCGATGCACTTGAACTGAATATTTTTATTTTCCCGCTGGACGCCAACAGAAAAGGCGATGAAAATGAGAAAATTTACTTTGATATTATCAAAGAGGTAACAAAACAGGTTAAAATTCCTGTAATTGCTAAAATCAGTTATTATTTTTCAGATCTGGGCAAAATGATACAGGATCTTTCCGAGACCGAAATATCTGGTTTAGTGCTGTTTAACCGGTATTACAATCCGGATTTTGACATTGAAAATTTTGAAATAACCTCCGGAGGAGTTTTAAGTCATCCATCAGATATATATCAATCATTGCGCTGGATTGGTATCATGGCAAACCGTATTGACTGTGATTTAGCAGCAACCACCGGCATCCATAACGGTAAAGCAATTATTAAACAATTACTTGCAGGAGCCTCCGCGGTACAAATTGCATCTGCTATTTACAACCATGGTCCTGAGTATATTAAAACAATGCTCGAAGAATTATCATCATGGATGGAGAAGAAAAATTTTTATTCCATTTCAGATTTCAAAGGGAAAATGGGCCAGGATAAACTGGATAATCCGGCAGCCTTTCAACGCATACAATTTATGAAATATTTCAGAGGTTATCGCTAAGTTTTTTTAACGACAAGAAGCCTCATACTATTCGTTGCTTATAGATACTGACAATGGCAGAGAAACAACCTTTCCATATTGATAAATAAGTCTTCTTTCCTGCAACAAAGGTTGGTTGGCCATGCTGATTTTTACAATGGTTTTATCGGCAATCCTGTAAAACAGTTCATTTTTAGCAATCACTGAAGGATCGCTGGATTGCAATTTTGAAATCAGTTCTGATCCACCCGGCTGAAATTCAACGATAACAGGTGTGCCATCCACAATACTCTCGTTGAATACACCATATTCTTCCGAAAAACGAAAAATGGTTGTCCGATCTTCAACCTGGTTACCTGTTGGTGTAATTTCGAATGAAAAACGCACGGTGTCATTGTATGTTTTGCCAATAAACAATGATAAATATTCCTCTTCCAATCTGTTTAGTTCATGTAATGCCAGTTTTACGGAATTTCCTTCAGGTACCGGATTGTTTTCTCCACTAATAAACAGAAGGCGCTGATTACGGATTTCAAAAATAAAATCCGCTGCTTCCTCTGCTTTTTCATCTAAAGATTTCGCCTGCGCCTGGTTTTTCAGCATGGGAACTTTTACAAATGCCGAATCTTTAAATACCAACCGATACAAAGTATCCTTAACAAAACCTATATTTCCATAAACTGTTAAATCTTTAAAGTCGACCATCCGACTCTCAAGGTTATCAAGGTATTTCAGTTCCTGTCCCTTATCGCTTGGTTTGCTCATATCAATCACCAATCCCTGTTTTGATAGCTCGAAGAAATTTCTGAACATTACAGGTTCCTCTCCCGTCTTTACTTTATAGATTTGTTGTGGGTCGGCATCCTCATAACTGGAAATATTAATGTCATCAATTTTCCATACGGTATTTTCCGCTTCAATTACTTTATCGATGGCCAGGTACTTTTTGGCAAAGTCAGCATAAGGCCCCTTAATTTTTGTGGTTCGTACAATGTCCACATCCATTCGCAAAACCGTACGGGGCAATGCATAAATAAATCCGGACCCGGGCTCTGAACCATCACCCGGGTATTTTACGGTAACAATATTACCTGAGGGTTTGCAGGATGCAAATATCAACGAAACTATCAATGCTGCTTTAAATATTCTGTTTTTCACTAGAATAAAATTAAGTTAGAAATTTGTTTTTCAAATAGTTGTAATTGTTAAAAAATGGCTTTAGGACTTCTAATACCGTGGAATCCTTCCCGCCGCGGCGGCACAAGCTATGTTTTATTGCCTTCGGCGAGTTCATAAACCCGGTTCATGCTTTTGTTGTGAACTTCTGTGCATAAGGATTTCATTTGATTTCCTTAATTTTTTAAAAGCTTTACCCAAATTTTCAACAATATCAGAAGCTATCAATGCCTCTTCCCCTTGCAACTCTGCTGAAATATCACCTGCCATGCCATGGACAAATACACCAAGCAATGCTGCATCATGAGGGTGATACCCCTGAGCAAGCAAAGATAAGATTATTCCGGTTAAAACATCGCCGGAGCCTCCGGTTGCCATTCCCGGATTGCCGGTTGAATTGAAAAAACAAATACCCTTTGGTGTGGTGATACATGTGTAAGCACCTTTTAATACAACGTATACCCCATATTTTTTAGAAAACTCCTGTTGCATCTTTAATCGCTCAAAACTATCTGAAACAGGCTGTGTAACCCGCTCAAACTCTTTTGGATGTGGCGTAAGAATGCTATTCTGTGGTAAAAGTTTCAACCACTCTTTGTTTTCACCTAGAATGTTTAAAGCATCTGCATCAAGTACCAGGGGTTGCTGAACTGATTCAAGTAATTTTTTTAGTGCCTTTTGCGAGTTCATTCTTTTTCCCAGGGCAGGACCAATACCCACAGCCGAAAAATCGAAAAGATCGGGGAATTCGGTAAACGTAATATCCGATTCGTCAATGCTTATAAGGGCTTCGGGTACCGCGTTTTGTATTATTTTATAACCAAAATGCGGAATATGCGTGGTAATCAGACCTATGCCTGATCTTATTGCAGCCTTTGCCGAAAGCACCGCAGCACCCATCATGCCATAAGATCCTGCAATTAACAGACCTTTACCAAACGTACCTTTGTGTGAAAATTTGCTTCTTGTTTTTATCATTCCCGCCACATCACTCTCCAATGTATAAAAATATGTTGTCTCTGCGTTTCTGATAAAATCTTCATGCAATCCAATAGGAAGTATATGCCAAATGCCCGTACAACGCTCATTTTCACGAAAGAAAAAAGACAATTTCGGAAATTGAAATGTTAAGGTATGTTTTGCCCTGACAATAATCCGCTTATCGTCCGAAACAGCCTCTTCGGCAAATAATCCGGAGGGAATATCAACGGAAATTACGGGAACTCCGGTTTTGTTTATTTTACCTACAACCCGGGCAGGAAGTTTTTCCAGGGGTCTTGAAAGACCCGAACCAAAAATGGCATCAATAATCACGTCATTAACTGTGACATCAGGAAAGTGTTTATTATTCTCGATATAATGAATGGTTGCCTTTCCTTGCTTTTTAAGTCTGTCGAGGTTTTCAGAAAAATCTTTCGAAAATTTGTTTGTAAATTTTAATATATGAACACTCACCCTAAAGTTCATTATACATAAAATACGGGCAATGGCCAGGCCATCCCCTCCATTGTTTCCCGGACCAGCAAAAATAACAAATCCACCTTCAATTTTCTGATAATGTTTTATTAACCAGTCAACGCAGGTACATGCTGCCCGCTCCATTAAATCGATAGAGGCAATCGGCTCGTTTTTAATGGTAAATGTATCTGCTTGTTTTATTTGTTCTGCACGTAAAATCTTCATGTGATTCAGATTATGATATTACAAAATTACTTAACACATCTAAAATGTTTATTCCCGTTCAACTATTTAAACCAATTACAGGGTAAATGTTTTG
>CAZAMT010000189.1:0-7924 GCA_964486145.1 uncultured Bacteroidales bacterium | reverse complement strand
CGTATCGCTGCATTAGCGGCTGTGTACAATGCGTACCTGTGCGCACGGCAATACCCATTTTGTCAAGGATCATTCCGGTATCATATTGGTGGATGTTATCAATAAGAAAGGAAATGATGGAAACTTTTTTCGGTGCAAGGCCATAAATATGAAGTCCCTCAATAGTTAATAACTGTTCTGTTGCGTAATGGAGTAGTTGTGTTTCATATTCTTTTATTTCCTGCAGTCCATTACCGGAGATGTAATCCAATGCTTTGGCCATACCGATGGCACCGATATAATTTGTTGTACCTGCTTCAAATTTAAAAGGCAATTCATTGTACGTTGTTTTCTCCATGGTCACCACATCTACCATATCACCGCCACCCTGAAAAGGTGGAATTTTTTGCAGCCATTTTTCTTTGCCGTAAAGCACGCCGATTCCTGTGGGGCCATAAACTTTGTGACCTGAAAAAACAAGAAAATCGCAGTCAAGTTTCTTTACATCTATTTCTTCATGTTGAACAGCCTGTGCGGCATCAACCAGCACAGGAACATTTTTTCTGTGCGCCTTATCAATAAGTTTTTTAACAGGATTTATGGTACCAAGTGCATTGGAAATATAGGTAAAAGCGAATAACCGGGTTTTCTCGGTCAGCATATCATCAAGGTTGTCAAGGATCAGTTCACCCTTATCGTCTATTTCAAGGTATTTTAGTTTGGCGCCTTTGCGTTCGCACATCATTTGCCATGGGACAATATTGGCGTGATGCTCCATTTGGGTGATAAGAATCTCATCTCCCTCGTTAACAAAAGCTTCTCCAAACGAAAATGCTACTCCGTTGATTGAACCTGTAGTGCCACTCGTGAAAACAATTTCAGAAGACTTTTGTGCTCCAATAAAATGCTGAACGGTTTTCCGTGCCTGTTCATATGCCTCGGTAGCTTTTTCACTCAATGAATGCACACCCCGATGAATACTGCTGTTAAATTTCGAATGCCATTCGTTGATGGTTTCAATAACCACTCTTGGCTTTTGCGTTGTGGCTCCATTGTCGAAATAAACCAGCGGATAATTGTATATGTTCTGGCTGAGAATGGCAAAATCTTCTCTTATTTTTTTTACATCAATTCCCATACACTAAAATTCAACATATCGCATGTTACAATTGTGACAACCTGCCAATTCTCCCCGTAAGCGTTTGTTTACAAGATCATCAATGCGGTCGCGCAATGCAGGAGTTTTTAAATTACCGATGATTTCATGTGCAAAGGCATACATCAGCAACAACCTTGCTTCATCCGAATTAATACCTCTTGTACGCAGGTAGAACAAAGCATCCTGATCAAGTTGCCCCATGGTTGCCCCATGGCTGCATTTTACATCATCGGCATAAATTTCAAGCTGCGGCTTTGAATGCATTTTTGCGGTATCGGAGAGGAGAATATTGTTGTTACGCTGATAAGCCTGCGTTTTTTGAGCATCCTTGGCAACATAGATCTTACCATTAAATGCACCGGTTGACTGATCGTCAAGTACACCTTTGAAGAGTTGGTTGCTAAAGCAATTTGGCTGGGCATGCTCAATAATTGTGTAACTGTCAACATGTTGTTTGACATCGGTCAGAAATAAACCGTTGGTATTATTTTCTGCACCTTCACCATTCAGTTTCGCGTACACATTGTTACGTATCAATCTTCCGTGCAGGCTTACCGTATTGCAATCTACCCGGCTGTTTTTCTCCTGTTGAAAAAACATACTGGATATTTTTACAGCATCATTATGTTCGTTTTGGATGCGGGTTATGTCCACGTGCGCATTTTCTGCTGTATAAATTTCGGTTACCGCGTTTGAAATGTATTTTTGTGGTGAAAGCGTATGGTCGCAAATGATGATTTTACCTTCACTGTTTTCATCAAAAATGAATAAATTACGGTGCTGGACCATTAGTTCCTGCTGAGAAATAAGCAGGTTAACAATCTGGATCGGTTTTTCCACCACGGTGTTTCTCGGAAAGTGAATAAAAATACCATCCTGCACCAGCATGGTATTCAAGGATACCAGACCGTCATGCATATTTCCCGTGTATTGATCATAATGTTTTTTAATCACCTCCGGATGCTCTATAGCCATTTGTTTAAAACTACCATAAATAACACCTGGTATATCAACATCCCTGTTTAGATGATCGTAATAAAAGCCATTGGCCAGAATCAGCACATGTGTATCGAGTTCAGGTATATCACATGTAAAAACATCTTCCGCTTTTAATTCCAGTTCCTGGGGTTTAAGTAATGGTTTGTACCCGTTTGATAACAAAGGTTCAACATTGGTGTATTTATACGATTCACTTTTCTTACGCGGGATGCCCAGCCTATTAAATTCTTCAAATGCTTTTGACCTGAACTGGTTTACAACTTCTGAAGAATTATGTTGCAATTCATCCAGGTTCGAAGTATATAATGATGTAAAATAATCCGTTATGTTTGTTTTGTTTACTGTTACTTCCATTTTGAATGTATCGTTTGTTTAGCCAACTTTTTCTTTTTTTAGCCAGTCATATCCTTTCTCCTCAAGTTCCATAGCCAGCTCTTTTCCACTTGATTTAACAATTTTTCCTCCAAACAGCACATGCACGTAATCAGGAATGATGTAATTCAGCAAACGCTGGTAATGGGTTATCACAACGGTTGCATTACCGGCTGTTTTCAACTTGTTGACTCCATTTGCAACAATCCGAAGAGCATCAATATCCAGTCCTGAATCCGTTTCATCAAGGATGGCCAGCGTTGGATCCAGCATTGCCATCTGAAAAATTTCGTTTTTCTTTTTTTCGCCGCCAGAAAAACCTTCATTTACAGAACGATTGGTTAATTGCGACTCAATTTCTACAAGTTCTTTCTTCTCACGCATTAACTTCAGAAATTCTGCCGCTGATAATGATGGCTGATTCCTGAATTTACGATGCTCATTAACAGCTGTTTTCAAGAAATTCATCATGGATACGCCCGGGATTTCCACCGGGTACTGAAAACCTAAAAAGATTCCAGCTTTGGCGCGATCTTCAGGTTCCATATCTAATAAATCTTGCCCTTTGTAAAATATTTCACCTTGTGTTATTTCTGCATATTCACGGCCGGCAAGCGCTGCGGCCAGGGTGCTTTTGCCCGAACCGTTTGGCCCCATGATGGCATGTACTTCACCGGGCTTTACCTCAAGATCGATTCCTTTTAATATTTCTTTACCTTCTATTTCGACGTGTAAATTCTTAATATTTAGCATTTTATGAAAATATTTTATAAATTATAATCCTGTCCTATCCCACACTTCCTTCGAGACTGATTTGAAGCAACTTTTGAGCTTCGACTGCAAATTCCATGGGTAACTTGTTAAGTACTTCTTTGGCGTACCCGTTTACAATTAAACCAATCGCAGTTTCAGTATCTATCCCACGCTGATTACAGTAAAATATCTGGTCTTCACCAATTTTTGAAGTGGTGGCCTCATGTTCAACAATGGCCGATCGATTGTCAGCTTCGATGTAAGGAAATGTATGAGCCCCGCATTTATCACCAAGCAACAACGAATCACATTGTGTGAAATTTCTGGAGTTTTCAGCATTTTTCAAAACCTTAACTAATCCACGATAACTGTTTTGACTTTTTCCTGCAGAAATACCTTTGGAAATGATTGTACTGCGCGTATTTTTGCCGATATGCGTCATTTTAGTACCGGTATCTGCCTGTTGATGATTGTTGGTAACGGCAACCGAATAAAACTCACCGATTGAATTGTTGCCACGCAAAATGCAACTCGGGTACTTCCAGGTGATGGCAGAACCTGTTTCTACCTGGGTCCAGGAAATTTTTGAATTATCCCCTTTACAAATTCCCCTTTTAGTGACAAAGTTATATACCCCACCCTTACCTTCTTTATTTCCGGGATACCAGTTTTGCACTGTACTGTATTTAACTTCTGCATTATCAAGAGCTATTATCTCCACAATAGCAGCATGAAGCTGGTTTTCATCGCGCATGGGAGCGGTACAACCTTCAAGATAACTCACATAGCTATCATCTTCGGCAATGATAAGTGTTCGTTCAAATTGACCTGTATTGGCTGCATTGATCCGAAAATAGGTGGATAACTCCATGGGGCACCGTACATCCTTGGGAATGTAACAAAACGAGCCATCGCTGAAAACGGCAGAATTCAGTGCTGCAAAATAATTATCAGTGTAAGGTACTACCGAACCCATGTATTTTTTTACCAGGTCAGGATGCTTTTGAACAGCTTCACTAAATGAACAAAAAATGATCCCCAATTCGGCCAGGGTATCCTGAAATGTTGTTTTTACCGAGATGGAATCCATAACGGCATCAACAGCAACACCCGTTAAACGCTTCTGTTCTTCGAGAGGTATTCCGAGTTTATTAAATGTTTCGAGTAGTTCGGGATCAACCTCATCAATGCTTTCCAGTTTTGCCTTTTGTTTTGGGGCTGCGTAATAAATGATATCCTGGTAATTAATTTCTGGAACCTTTAAGTGAGCCCATTCAGGCATCTTCATAGTTTTCCAGTGCCGGTATGCTTTTAGTCTGAATTCGAGCATGAATTCGGGTTCATTTTTTTTGGCTGAAATCATTCTGACCACATCCTCATTTAGCCCCTTGGGTATGGTCTCCATTTCGATATTGGATGACCAACCATATTTATATTCTCCCTGCGTTACTCCTTCTAATAATTTATCCTGAGAATTTTCCATAATCTTCATTTGTTTTTCATTCGTCACACTACAATTTCTCTCTTCTTTTTATTCCGTTTATTTAGATTTAATCTAAATAGTACAAAGATACAAAATCCTTGACAAAGTTTCGTGATCTTTACAACAAAATAAGGAGTTTCAAAGTTTAGTTGATATGTCAGATGAACAGAAAAAACTTACCCAAATCAGCGAAATTGGTGAATCAGGATTGATTGACAGGATAATAAAAAAAACAGTGCTAAAAAATGAAGGATCCATTCATGGATCGGGTGATGATGCTGCCGTTATTGATTTCAAAAACAACCAGGTTGTAACATCTGTAAAGATATTGAATGAAGGAATTCATTTTAGTCTGGTTTATTTTCCATTAAAACATCTTGGTTATAAAGCCGTGGTATCATCCATATCAAATATTTATGCAATGAATGCTACCCCGCGCCAGATACTAACGGGCATATCTTTATCCAATCGGTTTTCCGTTGAAGCAGTGGAAGAAATCTACGACGGGATACACATGGCTTGCAACAAATACGGTATTGATTTGGTGGGAGGAGAAACAACCAGTTCTTCTTCCGGACTGTCAATTGCGGTAACTGCAATTGGGGGAGCAAATTCGGATCATTTGGTTTACCGGAATGGTGCCGGAGGCAATGACTTGATTTGTGTGACTGGAAACCTCGGGGCAGCATATCTTGGATTGCAGTTACTTGAAAGGGAAAGGGCTGTTTTTGAAGCGAATAGCAATGTTCAGCCGGATTTAACCGGACACGAATATATTTTGGAGCGTCAACTAAAACCAGAATTGAAGGTTGAGGTTTTGGAAAAACTACATGAATTAAATATTGTACCAACAGCTATGATTGATGTTTCCGATGGGTTAGCACCTGATGTGCTGCATTTATGCGAAAAGTCTCAGGTTGGATGCCGGATTTACCAGGATAAAATTCCCATTGATAGCGAAACCGAAAAAGCTGCTGAAGAATTCAACCTGGAGTCTACAACATGTGCACTGAATGGCGGGGAAGACTATGAATTGCTTTTTACAGTACCCATTGATTTGTTTGAAAAAGTAAAGGAAATATCAAACGTTTCTGTTATTGGTCACATTGCACCATATAATGAGGGTTGTAAATTGATTACAATAAATAACGAAGCAATTGAATTAATTTCCGCAAAAGGAGGGCTTATTTCTTCGAATTAATAACAGATACAAGCTGTTTCCAAGAATGTTATTTGACATAAAAAAAGCAGCTCTGCGCGCTGCTTAATCAATTTTTACATGTCCCCAGTTTTCTCCTGACCGGATTCTGTTTAACTGGGTATGGGTAATTCCAAATTCTTTGGCAATCTTGTACAAAGCTGTTTTACCACGTTTTAATTTTTTCTTGATGCGCATCACTTCCGTTTCGGTAAGTTTAGCATTTGTAATCTTCCCTTTGGTTCTCGATGGCCAGTAACGGGGGCTGTTTCTTGAATGTTCCATCATCTCATCTTTGGTGCCCCACTTCAGGTTTTTAAAATGGTTGTTTAACTTGTTGAAATTTAAGTGCAATACATAATTGTGCGCAGCGCTCTCTTTCTCACAAAATTTATCTGCAACCAACCGGTGTACCAGCTTTGTCTTCCTGTTTCGTTTTGTGCCATTGGGATTTGTTTTAAATGCAAAATAGTAGTACCCATTGCAAACAGCAGGCTTGAGTATTCTCCAGAATTCTTTGTCTTTAACGAACCGTCGTATCCGTCCGTAACTTGAAATTTCATAGATTTCATCACTGGCAATACCTTCGAAATCAACAGGTTTCCATTCTTCTCCCCAAAATTCTTTATCTTTCATGATTAATTAAATGAGTTGGATTGATCCGATTACAGGATATTTATGAATATCCGACTTCCTATCAATTACATACAAATATACAAAAAAAATAAATCAAACGATTTTTGCCAGCATTTTATTAAAATTTCTTCGTTTCAAATTGTTTATAGCCAAACATCTGCAATATTAACCGGCACAATCAACCGGGATAAGGGAGATGAATTGTTTTTCGGAATTGCAAATTCACTAACAAATTCACAAAAAAAACCCGGATGGTCAACCATCCGGGTCAAAACAGATGTTTTTGTCTTAAATTTCCTCTGTTTCAACGATTTTGGCCAGTATGTCAGCATATGGTATTAACAGGAATTTCTTGCCTTCAAACTCCGTTTCTGTGCCGGAATACTGTTTATACAGCACCGTATCTCCAACGGATATTTCAGCATTTTCAATACTACTCATTGACAAAACTTTTGCAACGTTCTGTTTCTCTTTGGCAGTATCAGGAATGATGATCCCTGATGGCGTAGTTTTTTCTTCCTTCTCTTCAGTCAAATCCAGTAATACTTGCTGATTTATTGGTTGTAACTCTTTCATTGTAAATAAATTATTTGTTAAACATGTTCTTTAATTTCGAGCAATCGATTGATTTTTGGTTTATCAAATCCAACAATAATCTGGCCATTTATATCTGTCTGGGGAACACCCTGCTGTCCTGAACGTTTTACCAATTCCTGTGCCAAGGAAGGATCCCTTGACACATCTACATCATTAAATCGAATTTTATGTTGCCTGAGATAAGATTTCAAAGTATTGCACCACGAGCATGTTGGAGTCGAATAAACCGTAACCCGTTTTAAAGGTTTACCTGATTTTTCGGCCTGTGCAATGTATACAGCATCTTCGAAAAGTGCATTGTAGTAGGCTGCAGATTGAACACCCTTGTATACATTTTTTAATTTGTCTTTTTCAAATTCAAGCAACGATGGAGCACTGTTTATCGAATACCTGGGATGAATATCCCTGACAGTTTTTACGTCAGCATGCATTACCCGAATGTCTGTCACTTTTTCAGCAGCCCTGGTAAATTCTGCCAGAGCCTGGTTCCCTGTTTCGGTATTGCTTTTATAAAGCAGTAAAAACGATTTATTGTCCGATGAAACCGCTTGATGTAGTTGATTTAAAGAGTGAATTTCCAAACTTTCCATATTTTTAAAATTAAAACATATATAATAATCCAGATAAATGCATATAATATGCCACATAAATTTTTTATGCCATACCGGGAAACTGCATGCAAAATTGTCATAACTTCACTTATTAAACCAATTCTTTGGTAAATTTGTATTGTATAATATAATACAAT
>CAZAMT010000188.1:0-7958 GCA_964486145.1 uncultured Bacteroidales bacterium | reverse complement strand
CCCATTGCCGTAACCATGACCTACATCGCCATACTTATTCTCGGGTTGGTTGCTTCGTCATTATTACCGGTTTCATTGATGCCGGATGTGGATATCCCGAAGATTACCATTCATGTAAATGATGAGAATGCTTCTGCCAGGGAACTTGAAAACACGGTGGTCAAATCTTTACGGCAGAGCCTGGTGCAGGTAGGTAACCTTTCCGACATTACTTCTGAGGCCCGCTCCGGAAGCGCAACTATTCAACTTGAATTCGACTATAGCACGAACATTGATTTTGCCTTTATCGAGGTAAATGAAAAGTTGGACCGGGTAATGGCCCACATGCCAAACGATTTTGAACGCCCCCGTGTCATCAAAGCCAGCGCCACTGATATACCCGTCTTCTACCTCAACCTGACCCTCAAACAATCCAACAGCCAAACATCTAAACAACCATATCTTCAAGCAGTCCAACATTCAAACAATCAATCATTTCCCCAACTCTCCACCTTTGCCGATCAGGTTATCCGCAAACGCATTGAGCAGTTACCTACTATTTCCCTTGCTGACATTAGCGGTAGGGTCTTTTCAGAAATAGTCATCACGCCAGACCGGGAGAAGCTAACATCAACCGGGATTACTACTTACGAAATTGAAACGGCGCTCAAAAACAATAACATTGACCTTGGAAACCTGCTCATTCAGGACGGTCAATACCAATATAACATCCGGGTAGGCAACCGCTTGCTTAACACAAACGATATTGCCAACGTGTATATAAAAAAAGCAGGCAGGATATACCAATTGAAAGACCTTGCTGACGTTGCTATTCAGCAACAGACCAGGAGAGGCCTTGTAACTTCCGATGGCAAGCCTGCCATTGTCTTTGCTGTTATAAAGCAGAGCAATGCACGGATGAAGGATCTGAAAACCGAACTAAATACCTTAATCCATCATTTTGAAAACGACTACCCCGACGTAGAATTTACCATCACCCGCAACCAGACCCGCCTGCTCGATCACTCTCTTGCTAACCTGAAACAAAGCCTGGTTATAGGTGCTTTATTGGCCTTTGTCATCATGTTTTTCTTTTTAAAAGATTTTAAGTCACCAATCCTCATTGGCATAAGTATCCCTGTTTCAGTGGTTATTGCCCTGCTGTTTTTTTACCTCGCAGGCTTGTCATTAAACATTGTTTCTCTTTCTGGTTTAATTCTGGGTGTAGGAATGATGATTGATAACGCCATTATTGTCATCGATAATATACACCAGTACCGTGAACGGGGCCTGCCGATAAAAAAAGCGTGTACCAGGGGAACAAATGAAGTGTTCAGGCCATTACTCAGTTCTGTGTTAACTACATGCGCGGTATTTATCCCGTTAATTTTTATCGGAAATATTGCAGGAGCCATCTTTTTTGACCAGGCCATTGCCGTCACCATCGGATTGTTCGTGTCATTGATTGTATCCACCACCTTGTTGCCGGTTTATTATAACATCTTATACAGCAGGTGGCCAAATGTATCTTCCAAAAATATATTTTCACGCTTTAATCGCGTCTCGTACGAAAAATGGTACGATAAGGGGTTGTCATTTACCTTAAGAAACCAGGTTTGGATCTGGATAGTCGTTTTTTTCATGCTTTTTTCTACACTGGTTTTGTTTCAATCATTGGAAAAAGAAAAATTTCCACCGCTTACCCAATATGAAACTTTATTGTGGGTTGATTGGAACGAACAAATTAATGTAGATGAAAATTCCAGGCGGATAAACATGTTAAATCAACAGGTAAATCATTTTATCAAACAAACAACTGGCCTGGTTGGCGAACAGCAATTTATTCTTGATAAAAATGTACCAAACGCATCTACAGAAGCTTTGCTTTATATCGAAGCGAATTCTCCTACGGCGCTGGATTCAGCAAAGAACCATTTGAAGCAATTCATTATCGACCAGTATCCCGGTGCAGTACAACAATTCGTAGATGTGTCCAATATATTTGAGCTTTTATTCTCAGATGATGAGGCAACCATTGAGGCGCGGCTCAGGCCCATGCAGGAATTCAGCGAAAACTATCATTTCGCACTGGGTTCACTTATTAAAACGTTAACCGATAGTCTTACAGGAAAAGAAGTAAATCCGGTTTCATGGGACAAAATGGTTGTTCTCACCATTGATCCGGAACTACTCACATTGTATAACCTGACCTATGATGCGGTTTTCGCTGCCTTAAAGCAGGCATTTCATGAAAATACGGTGTTCCGTATAACCGGTAACCAGGAATATATCCCGGTAGTGATTGGTGAAAACCTCAACAGCCTGGCGGAAATCATTCAGGATATTCAAATCATGAATCCAAATGGTGAACAGGTATTTCTTTCAACCCTGTTGAACCAGGTTCCGGCAAGAACCATGAAGTTAATCAACGCGGGCCGGGAAGGGGAGTACTACCCTGTGAAGTTTGATATCCCATCTGATGAAGTAGAAGGATTAATGGCGAAAATCAAATTACTTGTGAATGATGATGAAAATTTTGAGACAGGGTTTGCAGGCAGCTATTTTTCAAACCGTGAATTAATTAAAAGCCTTACGGTAATCCTGTTGATATCGCTTTTACTGTTGTATTTCATTTTAGCTTCGCAATTCGAATCTATTTTACTTCCCCTGGTTGTGCTGCTTGAAGTCCCTATTGATATATTTGGTGCATTTTTGTTTCTTAAGCTTTTTGGTGGGAGCATCAATCTAATGTCCATGATCGGGATCATTGTCATGAGCGGGATAATCATCAACGATTCCATTTTGAAAATCGATACCATCAACAGGCTACGCCTGGAGGGATATAGTACACTCCGGGCAATTTATATTGGCGGGCAACGCCGGCTAAAGCCCATCCTTATGACCAGTTTAACCACCATATTAGCATTGGTTCCTTTTTTCTTCACGAGTGGCATGGGTAGTGATTTGCAACGCCCCCTGGCTTTAAGTGTCATTGGAGGAATGATGGTGGGTACGCTGGTTAGTTTATATTTTATCCCATTATGTTATTATTATTTGGATAAATTGAGAATGAAGAAAAGAATGATTAATTAAATACTAATACGATGAAAACCCGGTGAGATATTAAGGCTTTGTAAGTTTCAACACCAGAACCAACATTCCCGGGAGGAGAACCAAAGGTGCGAAATCAATAGCCAGGTCCAGCCTGGAAAAAATCAACACATGTGGGAAGCGCCAAGGGTGCGCCTTCAGAAAATTTGATACAATTAATACATTATTTACGTTAATGAAAGAAGAACAACAAATACAAATTACATCTAAGGAAGAATATCTTGGATTTCTCAGTTACAATATAGGATTGATTAACGATATTCTTAGGCTTAAAAGATTTTTAAATATAGATTTCGCACCTTTGGCGCTTCATAGAAGCATCTCTTTTTCTTACTTTGCCCTTCGGATAAGATTTTTGATAGCGCACCGTTGGTGCTTCTGTGGCATTGCCTTTCCTTTACCGTACAGCTTAAAATAAATTTTTGAATTTAAACCTCCATGATAAGTTCCATTCGGCCTTTGAAAATAAAAAAGAACATATTAGTAACAGTTTTAATTATATTACTGATTGTCACGTTTATTTACCTGTTAGTGGTGAAATTATTTTGGTTTAATCTGGTGATTTTATTTTTATCAGGATTAATATTCATTTTAGTTTACAAGCCTACTATTAAAAAAAGATACAAATACACTCTTGGTTTTATTGTTATCATCACAATGGCAATAATCCTTCGAACCGGCTTTTTTGAGATTTTTTTGGTTCCTTCTAATTCCATGGAAGATACCATAATGACCGGAGATGTCATTCTGGCTTCGAAACTGATATACGGCCCGCGGATGCCTTATTCTGTTTATGAAATTCCATGGCTAAACTTAGGGTACCTTCTATTAACCAGTCACGAAAAACGTATGGAGCCTGATGCATGGGATTACAGTCGGCTTAAAGGAATTAAAAAGATACAGCGTGATGATATAATCGTATTTAACGGGCCTTTTGGCGGAAAGAACAGCACTGTACTTGTAAAACGCTGCAAAGGATTGCCAGGAGATACCATTACTATGAGAAAAGGTAAACTATATGTTAATAGCCAGCAAGAAAAAAACGGTAGCAGGTTGAAACACTATTATGCGATATTTACCTCTGAGCGCGATTCATTAAACAAATTACTGCATAAAAAAGAGTTGGCAGCCTATGCAGCTTCGAAAGAGATACCCTGGGTTTACAATATTTCGGGAGAACGATATAATCAATTGAACAATAGCGGACTAATTGACTCTTCGTACCTATTGCCTGTCCAGGGAAATTTTTCAGATTCCCCTTTTAACCTGTTGAGTGATTTTCATTGGACCAGAAATGATTATGGCCCTGTGATCATTCCAGCCACGGGCATGGAGATAGAACTTGACAGCGTGAATTATTGTACTTACAGAAAGGTAGTTCTGTTCTATGAAAAAGAAAACATCCGTTTTGTCAACGACACATGCTTTATTAATGATGTTCCCCGCAAAACATATACCTTTAAGCATAACTATTACTGGATGATGGGTGATAACCGCTACGAATCCATGGATTCACGTAGTTGGGGGTTCGTCCCTGAACTAAACATCATTGGAAAAGTGTCAAGGGTAATCTATTCATCAAACAATGGTGCGTTCAAATGGAACCGTATCTTAAAACGAATTAAATGATGTCAGCAAAAAAACCGGGTAATAAGAGCCGCCTGTCACCATTCCCGGTGATCATGGTTTTCCTTGGACTCATACTGATAGGTACATCCCTTTTACCTTCATTAAACATTCGTTTGAACCCTTCGCGTTCATTGCCTTCCGTAATCATCCGCTATTACTGGAATGATGCCTCGGCACGGGTTTTAGAGCAGCACATGACATCGCCCCTCGAAGGAGTGCTAAGCTCCATCCGGGGAATCAAAAATATCAATTCTGTTTCACGAAAAGGCAGCGGGACCATCACGCTTGAGTTTGACAAAGGTACAAATATGAACCTTGCCCGGTTTGAGGTTTCAACCGCTGTTCGCAGGGTTTCATCGAAATTTCCCGAACAGGCAGGCTATCCCGATATCATGGTAAATACAGGCAGTGAGCACCGGAAAACACTAATGACTTATACACTAAGTGGAAATGCCCCGCCAATTATCATCCAGAATTATGCACGGAACCACATTATGCCTGAATTATTACAAATAAGCGGCCTGGATGAAGTTCAGGTATACGGGGCTACACCGTGGGAGTATAAAATCATTGTCAATACAGACCAATTGCAAACCCTTAACATATCAACAGATCAGTTAAGAAAAGCCATTCTAAGCTATCATGATAAGCGTATGCTTGGTTTTATGCAACTATCTCCAAGTCAGGACAATCAAATCAGTGTGTTGCTCCAGAATGTAACACACGAAGAAGATGCATGGGGAAAAATTCCGGTAAGTAAAATAGGAAGCAGGTTAATCTATCTGACTGATGTGGCAACGGTCAACTATGTGGAGCAATCACCATCAACCTATTACAGGATCAATGGATTAAATACCATTAACATTGTACTTTACAGTAAAAAAGGGGTAAATGAGCTGAAGATTGGTAAATCTGTGCACGAGGCTGTTGATAACCTAAAAACGGAATTACCAGGTGATTATGCATTGTTAAAATCGTATGATACAACTGAGTTTATTCAAAAAGAAGTCAGTAAAACAGCCTTCAGAAGCCTGTTGTCCCTGATTTTTCTAATGGTATTTGTACTTGCTGTAAGCCGCAGTTGGAAATACCTCTTGCTTATCAGCGTCAGCCTCATTGCCAATCTGATAATTGCCGTTATCCTGTATCATTTGTTAAAACTGGAAATCCACCTGTACTCCCTGGCCGGAATTACCGTTTCTTTCGGGATTATTATTGATAATAGTATCGTGATGATCGATCATTACAGGCATACCCGAAACCGTCACGTGTTTTTGGCGGTGCTGGCGGCCACCCTGACCACCATTGGCTCGCTTTCAGTAATCTTCTTTTTGAAAGAAGCACAGCGCATTAATTTGATTGATTTTTCATGGGTAATGATAGCTAACCTGATTGTTTCCCTGTTCATTGCTTTGTTGTTTATCCCATCCCTTATCGAAAAACTGGAATTATGGCCAAAATATTCAAAAAAGATTTTCAAAAGGAAAAGGAAAGTGGTTGTTTTTAATCGCAGGTATCAACAACTTGTTATATTCATAAAACGCTTTCGCTGGGCTTTTATCATCCTGTTGATTTTTGGTTTTGGAATTCCCCTGCATTTGCTACCTGAAAAAATGGATAAACCAGGCTTTTGGCCGGAAACATATAACAAAACCCTGGGTAGTGACTGGTTTTCTCAAAATATAAGGCCTATTGCAGAGAAAATTATTGGTGGAAGTTTGCGTTTGTTTTCTGAGAATGTATTTGAACAATCGTTTTACAATACACCTGAACGCACCCGGTTATACGTAAGGGGAAGCATGCCCGAAGGATCTACCATTCATCAGCTTAACAAAGCCATTGAAAAAATGGAAAACTACATTGCCGGGTTTGATGAGGTAGAAACGTTTGAAACTAAAGTCTATAGCTATGATAACAGCAACATTACCATAAGCTTTACACCGGAGGAAGAAAACGGCAGTTTCCCTTATTTCCTGAAAAACGAATTAACCTCAAAAGCCATTGGCATAGGTGGGCTCGATTGGAGCATTTATGGTGTAGGCCGGGGCTTCAGCAATGCCCTGTATGATGGATATAAAAGTAACCAAATAATTCTTGAGGGGTACAATTATGATAAGCTGTATGCATATGCTTCCATTTTAAAAGACTCGCTTGAACATAACATGCGGGTGAAAGATTTGGAAATTGCCGGCCGGATTTCCTGGGGTAACCGGATATCCGATGAATTCTATCTTGAATTTAACCCGGAAAAACTGGCAGTTTATAATACCAATCCAAATCAGTTTTTTAATGCGTTAAAAGAACAGGCCTATGCTACAAACATATCACCTATATATAATGGAACGGAATATGTTCCGGTGAGGATGGTTTCAGATAAAGCTGAAGCCTTCAACACATGGAAGATGCGAAATTTACCGGTGGAAGGAAACGAAGGATTCAATAAGGTGAAGAATCTTGGATTGCTCGAAAAACGCCCGATTGGCAGCAACATTTACCGGAACAACCAGCAATATACGCTAACAGTTGCATGGGATTTTATAGGGCCTCCCCAACTCGCTAAACAGGTTCAGGACAAACAACTTGAAAACATTCAGGCTTGGTTACCTGTAGGGTTTAATGCCATAAACAGGCAATATTCCGGATGGGATAAGGGTGATAAAAGCCAGTATTATCTCATATTTCTGGTGATTGCCATCATCTACTTTATTTGTGCCATTGTACTTGAGTCCCTCATTCAGCCACTATCTATTATCCTCCTGGTTCCCTTTTCATTTATTGGCGTGTTTCTTACATTTTACCTGTTCGATTTTAATTTTGACCAGGGCGGGTTTGCCTCTTTTATTCTTTTGGCAGGTATAGTGGTAAATTCAGCGCTGTACGTCATCAATGATTTTAATAATTATCGTAATCTAAGAAATTCAAAATCCCTTTTAAAGAAATACATCAAGGCCTATAACCATAAAATTCTGCCGGTAGTATTAACGATTCTGTCTACTGTTTTGGGGTTGGTTCCGTTTGTTATCGGCGGGCAAAAAGAGCCATTTTGGTTCTCATTTGCAGTAGGGGCCATGGGAGGTTTATTGTTTTCGTTAATAGCCGTTATTGTTTATTTTCCTATATTCATCAATCTGAATGTTAAAAATACAAAAAAACAGGTTCGCATTCAAAAGTATCCTTAAAAATAGCAAAAACCAATGGTAGAAATCGATTACAGCCTGGCAATACTTTTCATTGCCGAT
>CAZAMT010000187.1:0-7977 GCA_964486145.1 uncultured Bacteroidales bacterium | reverse complement strand
GCTTGCTCCGATTTGTCGGAGGTCTGTTTCTTTTAATGAAATTGTTTCATGTTTCACCTTTGAATGCAGAAAAAATTCGATGGATGTATTCTTTTCTGTATAATTCTTATCGTGACATTGATGTAGTTGTGGTTAGCAGGTTTTATTTTTTCAAGTCCCAGTCATATTCTATTTCCCAATTCGAGCGAACCGAGATTTTTTCAGGGAAAAAATCCACCTGTTCCGGTTGAATGTTGTTGAGATAATCGCCTGTATCCCATTCACCATTATTGTTACGATCATAAATAAATTTCACCCGGTATTCTTTGGGTGGCATGTAATTAAATGTATAGATGCCATCGGAGTCAACGATTTGCTGACGAACGATATTTTCACCATCAAAAAATTGAATGATAATGTTGTGTGGTACGTTTTTCAGGTCAAAGATAATGGTTCCGTAGTAATCAATGCTTTGTGTTTTAAAGCTCATCTCAATCGTATCCTGCGGATAATGGTAAATATTTTTAAACGTATTTGGTTCAATGAAGATTTCGTATTGCGTACCTTCTTTCCATTCGGTTGTAAGGTGGAATTTCCGACCGGGAAGTGTGTCCGCAACCAGTTGAAAAGGTGCTCCAACGTGCACGGAATCTTCAATCCAGGTGAAGCGGATACCGCCAGTATCAACCGAAGTAATAGGGTAACTGCCCTGAATCCGGATGTTCGAGTTAAGGTCAACAACCGAACCGCTGCGAATATTTAGATTGAGCAAGTCAGGAATACTTTCTTCGGAAGGTTCATTTTCTCCTTTCCGACCCCGTCGGGCAGGTTTTTTCTTTTGCGCAGTTTTAAAAAGAATTGTATCCGTGATCCAAACCTTGTTTTTCACAGTATCCAAACCATAATGACTAACCTTCAGTAAGATGGAATCATTTTGAGCCAACACGGTATCTGCCAGCCATAAATCGAGGGTGTCTTTTTCAACAGAATATTCTTTTAAGTACCAGTTTTCTTTTTCAATATTCAGTGCATCAAAATGAATGGTGTCCAAAGATTTATTGAATACCAAACGAAGTCGGTGCTTATCTTCACGATTATCTTCCACAAGGTATTGTTGGTCCTTTTCTTCCTCAAACATAAACAAAGGTGTAAAAAAGGTATACGTCTTTCTTATTTCAGTGGTATCTGACAGTGAAATGGTATCCAGTACAGGCTGAATGGTATCTACGGGCAACTCTGGAATAAGGGTTGAATCAACAATGATGGTATCACTAAACTGAAACAGCGAGGGTGATAAAAAAACAGCGGTGTCAAAAAATGCAATCTGTTCGTTTGGTAAGTCATATTTGAGATTTGAATTTGCGTCTTGCAGAGCGAAAATTCTAAATGTATCTGACCTTACATTGTTTATTGAAAATGTGCCTTCTTCGGTAGTTTTAGTTATAAATGCCGGTAATACCGTGGATGGTGCCGAATCAGCCAGGTTATCAAAAAGCATAACATGTATTTCATTCTCGTATGGTTCATGGGTAAAACTATTAACCAACTTACCTGCCACAGCAAATGAATCGATATGACTGCCTGTAGAAAAAACAAATTCGAATCCTGAAATCGGATTACTTTCATTATTGTCAACAATGGATTCTCCAAAATTTAACGTGTATGTAACACTGTCTCGTAATTCATTTTTTAAATCAATCAGTACACTTCTGTTCCTGAGTTTTACCTGAGGTTTTTCGTCAACAGGAGGCGAAACGATCAGCTCGGAGTTTATATTATTTAATTGTATATATTCATCAAAGACGAGTTCAATTTCAGGGTCATTAAAATTTGTAGCATACATGTCAGGTTCGCTGTATACGAGTTTCGGGGGGATGGTATCCCTTAGTCCACCCGTTGGTGAACCAACACGTGCACACGAATACATACCGATTCCACCTGTGATAAGCGCTGCTATGATAAAATATTGCTTAAACATATTTGAATTAACTGGCCACAAACATACAAAGTTTATAATAATATAAGCATCCCAAAAATTAAACTTACGTAAATTGTTAAAAAATATTGTTTTATTACTTTTGGGGATCAGTAAAATGGAAATTTTCTGAATATATGAGGTTAAACTAATACATAGAAAATGTTATTAAACTACATTACCTGGGATGTTGATCCCGAAATTTTTCCTGTGGGTCCGTTGTCCATTCGATGGTACGGTTTACTTTTTGCAGCAGCATTTTACTTCAGTTATATCATTGTGCGCCGGATGTTTAAAAAAGAAGGTATCAGTGATGAAGTGCTCGACAGGCTTACATTGTACGTTTTTATTGGAACGGTAGTAGGTGCCCGGCTTGGACATTGCCTGTTTTATGAGCCAGGTTATTACCTTTCGAATCCGGTGGAGATACTTAAAATCTGGAAGGGAGGGCTGGCCAGTCATGGTGGAGCTATCGGAATTATCGTTGCATTGTATTTATTCGTTAGAAAAGAAAAAAAACCGTATATATGGATTCTGGACCGTATCGCGGTAGTAGCAGCAATTTCAGGTTTTTTTATCCGCATGGGGAACTTGTTTAACTCGGAAATTTATGGTTACGAAACAGATCTTCCCTGGGGGTTCATTTTCGTAAATGCCGGGGAATCTGTTCCCAAACATCCAACCCAGATTTATGAAGCACTGGCTTACCTTTTGATATTTATTGTATTGCATTCCCTTTATAATCGATCAACCAAAGGAAATACAAAACCCGGCATGTTGTTTGGCTGGTTTCTGGTATTGACATTTGCTGCCAGGTTTTTCATTGAATTTCTTAAAGAAGTGCAGGTAGAAGCTGAAAAAGGATGGAGCCTTAAGCTTGGGCAAAGTCTCAGCATTCCTTTTATCCTTACCGGATTGATAATTTTGTATTTCACTTACATGAATCCAGGGAAATTAAATAAAAAATATAAACCTGACCCTGAATAGAGACATTGAATTTATAGGAAACTTTGGTTTTTCAAAACGTATGGAAATGCAGAAAATAGGTGTGTTTTATGGTTCATCTACCGGAAATTGTGAAATTGTTGCAATGGAAATTCAGAGAATTCTGGGTAAAGATGTTGTACACCTGTTTGATATTGCCACATGCATCCCGGAGAGCGTAAAATCTTATCAGAACCTGATTTTTGGTGTATCAACCTGGGGCATTGGTAATCTGCAGGAAGATTGGGAGGATTTTTTACCTGTGCTGACTGAAGAAAATCTAAGGAATAAAACTGTAGCTCTTTACGGATTAGGTGACCAGCAAACCTACGCGGATTCTTTTGTCAATGGTTTAGGGATTATGTATGATTTACTCGCGGATAAAGGATGTTCGGTCATAGGTGCCTGGCCGGCAGAAGATTATCAGTTTGACCAATCCACGGCATACCGAAACAATGCTTTTGTAGGCCTTGTAATTGACGAGGATTCACAAAGTGATAAAACATACGAACGCATAAATAAATGGATGAAGCAAATAAAAGATGCATTTTTCACGAAATCCTGATTCCGTGTAAAGAATTAGGATAACCGTAGAGCGCATTAAGTTTTCCTGAAATCTTTTGTATAATTGCTAAATTTTTATTTGATGAGAAAATAACTTTTAAAAACTTTAGTTATTTAAAAAAAGCAAGGAAAGTAAAATTGAAGTCACGAACATATATCATAGCAGTTTTAATCATTTTTTCAAGCTGTACAACGGAAAAGAACACCTTTGTTACCCGGTCGTACCATAATGTGACCTCAAAATTTAATATCATTTTCAATGGCCGGGAAAGCTTTCGTGATGGAAAAAAACACCTTGCCGAAAATTACGAAGATGATTATACCTCGATCCTTCCCATTTTTAAATATGGTGACGAAAATATTGCTTCATCCATTGCAGGGGATATGGATCGTACGTTGGACAAAGGGTCTAAAGTTATTGCCTTTCATTCTATCAAGGTAAAACCTGACCGTAAACGTGGTTTTGTTACTCAAAAGGAACAGGAATTTTACAACAAAAAGGAATTTAACAAATGGATGGATGATAACTATTTGTTGATGGGGAAGGCTCATTTTTACAAGATGGATTATCATCTGGCAATGGAAACCTTCCGGTTTATTCTCTCGGAATTTCCAAACGAGGATGAAACTAAAAATACTACCTATATCTGGATGGCCCGTACACATGTGCAAATGGGTAATTTTAGAGAGGCGGAAGACTTGCTTGAAAGTCTGTCAAATCAGATTGATCTTACCAAAGATCAGCAGGGTGAATTAATGGCTACATATGCCGATTTCAATCTCAAGCAAGAAAATTATGAGGAAACCATTGACTATTTACAACAAGCTTTGGAATTTATTAATAACAAAGACAGGGTAATCCGATATACGTTTATCCTGGCTCAGTTAAACTTAAAGCTCGGGAATTATGTTGAAGCTTCAAAATTGTTCGATGAGGTTATAAAAATGAATCCTCCGTATGAAATGACGTTCAATGCTAAAATTAACAAGGCTCTGGCGTTTGAAGGAGGAACGGATACAGGAGATGAGATCAAAGAACAACTTAAAAAAATGTTGAAAGACGATAAGAACATCGACTTTCAGGATCAGATTTACTATGCCCTTGGAATGATTGCACTGAAGGAAGGGAACCGGGATGAAGCTATGGACTTATTTAAAATGTCAGCCAACGTCAGTGTTTCAAATGATATTCAAAAAGCAAAATCGTATTTGGCCCTGGCAGATATATACTACAAGGAACCGGATTATATACACGCGCAGGCCTATTACGATAGCACTTCACAATTTATTGATTCAGACTTTCCGAATTTTATGGAAATACAGTCACGGGCCAGCAGTCTGGGAAAGCTTGTCACCAACTTGCATTTGGCAGAAAGGGAAGATAGCCTGCAGCGCATAGCAAGAATGTCGGAAGCACAGCAACTGGCCTTTATTGATAACCTCATTGAACAGGTTAAGGAAGATGAAAGGCTTGCCCGGGAACGTGAATTGGATCAGCAACGGGACATGCAGTTTAACCGAACACAAACACAGTCGTTCAATCAGTCATCAGCCAGCGGGGAATGGTATTTCTACAATCCTTCAGCAAAAAGCCTTGGACAACCTGAATTTCGCATGCGATGGGGAAACAGGAAACTCGAGGATAACTGGAGGAGAAGAAATAAAAATGTATCGGCATATGAAAGTTTGGCAAGCGAAGAGTCAATCCCAACGGGAGGATCGGTTGCTGAACAAAAAATCACGGATAACAAAACCCGCGAATTTTATTTGCAAAATATTCCGCAGACAGATTCCGCGATGGAAGTTTCCGAGAGACGTGTACAAGAGTCGTTGTACAATGCGGGTATGATTTACCGTGACGAATTACTTGATCAGGATAAAGCAAGTGAAACATTTGAAGAACTGATTGAACGTTATCCTGAAAGCGATATGAGCCTGCTGGTTTATTATTCACTTTATCAAATCAACCAGGAAGAAGGTAATGAGGTAATGGCCAGTTTTTATAAAGAAAAAATCATTAATACCTTTCCGGATAGTCCGTATGCCAAGGTTCTTATCAATCCCGATTACGCGAAACAACTGGAGGAAGAACAAAACAGGGCCAATACATTGTATCATCAGGCTTACGACCAGTTTAACCAGAGATTGTATGCTGAAGTTATTTCTACAACAAACACCTTGCTAACTGATTATCCCGGCCATGATCTGATCCCCAAAGTTGCTTATCTGAAAGCTGTTTCAACAGGAAAAATGAGTGAAAGTGATGCGATAATGCGGGAAAAAATGAAGGAATATATTTTGAACTATCCCGGCACAGATCCGGTTGTGTTTGCCAATGCCATCATAAACCATATTGACCAGTCAAAACCCGAAATATTTGAAGCAGTAGAGGAACAGATTGCAATTGAAATATACAATTATAACGCGGACACGGTTCATCTTGTCGGATTTGCGGTTAACAGGCAGAAAGATATGAACCAACTGGTATTTAACCTGATCAATTATAACCTGGATAATTATCAAAAACAAAAGTTGAAAACAGATGTAAAAAAGCTGAACGAACCTACACAGGTTATTGCAGTTTCTTCTTTTCAAACAGAAACCGAAGCCAGGAATTATTATAACAAGGCATTGGCCGATAACAGTGTTTTCAAGGATGTAAATAGTTCGGATGTAAGCATATTCATTATTTCAACTGATAACTACCAGACCCTGCTGGAAGATAAATCGGTTAGTCGATATCTGAAATTCTTTGAAAAATACTATTGATCTGCATACGTATAAATTCAACCATTACTTCCGGTTTTGATGGGCAAATAAAAATAACTTTGTTATCTGTAAACCTGAATTGTTAACTTTATTGGTTTTAAAGGGTTAATCTATTAAGAGTAAAGTAAAAATCAAATTTTAACTATGCGCAATGTAAGAATTTTATGGACAGATGACGAGATAGATTTGCTGAAGCCGCACATCATGTTTTTAAAAGAAAAGGGCTATGAGGTCGAAACAGCATCAAACGGTGATGATGCCATCCAAATGGTAACAATAGATACCTACGATCTTATGTTTCTTGATGAAAATATGCCCGGGCTCAGTGGCTTGGAAACATTGTCGCAGATAAAGGCTATCAGGCCGGGATTGCCGGTAGTAATGATCACAAAAAATGAAGAAGAAGATATAATGGATGCGGCCATTGGCTCAAAAATTGCCGACTACCTCATTAAACCAGTAAATCCGAAGCAAATTCTGTTAACAATAAAAAAATTTATTGATACCAAACGATTGGTAACCAGAGAGGTTACGTCAGCTTACCAGTCGGAATTCGGAAAGATTGGCATGGATCTGATGAATGCATCCAGCTACCAGGATTGGACTGGTATTTACAAGAAACTTGTATTTTGGGAATTGGAACTGCAATCCTCGAAGGATAAAAGTATGGAAGAAGTCCTGAAGATGCAAAAGACAGAAGCCAATCAGGGATTTGCCAGGTATGTCCGAAATAATTATTTGTCGTGGCTTTCAGGTGGGGATCAGGAAAGACCGCTTCTTTCACCAGGAGTTGTCAAACAAAAACTGTTGCCATTGCTTGAGAAGGGGCATAAGGTTTTTTTTATTGTCATTGATAATTTACGTTATGATCAATGGAGGATTATCTCACGGGAAATAAAGGATTTGTATTCCATAGATGAAGAAATGTTGTATTGCAGTATCCTGCCAACGGCGACACAATATGCGCGAAATTCGATATTTAGCGGGTTGATGCCTTATGAGATACAACAGATGTACCCGGATTTGTGGGTGGAAGAAGATGAAGATGGAGGAAAAAACAATTACGAAGAACAGTTGCTGGAACGGCAGTTGGCTAGGCTTGGATACCGTTTAAATACAAAATATGAAAAGATTTTGAATCAGCGGACCGGAAGAAAAGTGGTTGAAAATTTATCTGACTTACTACAAAAAGATTTGGTAACCCTGGTGTATAATTTTGTGGATATTTTATCACATGCACGTACCGATGTTGAAATGTTACGCGAACTGGCACCAGATGAACCAGCATATCGTTCTCTCACGCTGTCGTGGTTCAAACACTCGGATCTTCAAACCCTTCTGGATCAACTCTCGCAACATGATGTGAAAGTAATTTTAACAACTGACCATGGCACCATTCGTGTTCAAAATCCAATCAAAGTGATTGGCGATAAAAAAACATCGGTAAATTTGAGGTACAAACAGGGAAGAAATTTAAATTATAATGCCAAAGAGGTTTTTGAACTGCGTGATCCCATGAAGGCCCACCTGCCACAGGTAAATCTAAGCACATCGTATATTTTTGCCCAGGGAAATGATTTCATGGCTTATCCGAATAATTTTAACTATTATGCAAGTTACTACAAAAATACATTTCAACACGGCGGGGTATCCATGGAAGAAATGATCTTACCGCTAAGCGTTTTGTCTCCGCGTTAGAGGAATTT
>CAZAMT010000186.1:0-8106 GCA_964486145.1 uncultured Bacteroidales bacterium | reverse complement strand
TGGAAATGAGAATCCGGAACTTTCGTGAGCGATAAAGCTACTCAACGAAGGCGTTGCTCCGGGGCTTAATTCCACTTATTCCACAACCAACGAATCAAGCTGAAAATTAACTACTGTTTGGTTCGCCGGAATTACTTCAACATCGTTATAAAATGTTGTATCAAAGCCTTCTTTTGTCGAGAATGCAGAGTAAACATCTGCCGGGACACCGAGAATGGCGTAATTCCCTGAGGAATCTGTAAATGCAGTTGTTAATATGGTATCTTTTTCAAGCCATATTTTTGCATTGTACAATCCGAAATCAACGGAATTTGCAACATTTCCCGCAACAACGCCTGAAGTGGAGTTATTTGCAGCCCGGATGACAGGTTTAAAAATAAAACCTTTTATACCAGCGGGTGTATCCATATTTCCCTGGAGAACAAAAGATTTACTGACATCGAAATCCAGGATCAGTTCAGATGTAAGTCCTCCAACTATTTCAATCGGAGGATCAACAACCACTTTTAATCCGGAAGTGCTTCCGCTTGGCACTTTCAGGCTGTACTGGTCACCATTCTTGAGAATAATCTCTGCATCGGTTATGTGCAATCGTAAATGATCGTATGCTCCTTGTGGTAATTCGGTCGAAGCAACCTGACCAACCAGTCCGTTGCGCAATTCAAGGAGGTTTAATTTAATGGACTGCTCCATGATCGTGATAAAATTTTCACCATCCGCTTCATTTTCATTTTCTGCACTGCGAATCCTTATTTGATTTATTACGATATTGGCTTCTTCTACTAGATCAACCGGGAAGGGTGCATCTGTAATAAAAACATTAAGCACACCCTGGTTTTCATCCGATTTATTGCAGCTTTGAAAAAAAAGGATAACTCCAATTAGAGGTATAATGGGTAATGATTTACGAATAATTTTTTTCATTATTTTGAATTTTATGGGTTCAAGATTATCCAACGTAATAAATGTATTAAAATTGTAACATTAAGGTTCATAAAAAACAACGAACAAAATTCAATTAATGTCATGGTTCATCGTTCTTAACTAACACTTTTTTTCTGCTCTCTGTTATTCATAACTATTTCCAGTCTGATGTGTTCAATCATCCCCGGGGACTTAATGAAAAGTAAGCGGTTTCTGAAATTCGAAAAAAGGTCATTCATCCTCCCTGTAACAGCATGTTGAAGCAAATTGAGTTTACAGGCAATAAATTACAGAACAACATGCAAACGAAAAAGCAAAGCTATCGGGTATAGCCTGATTTTTCATTCCCCATCTAAATGCCAGTTGTACATATTCATGTTGCTGATTTTAATTGCTTTTACGAGATCAGGATATGGTTGATCCGTAATATCCACCAAACCGATCGTTTGATTTTCTCCATTGCTGTATCTCCCTGTGATATGCTGATCGGCTAGTTGGTACCAATGACAGCCCAGGGAATACGGCTGATTGGCCCAAGTTTTCACATATTCCTGGTAATACTTGAATCGCTCTTCGCTTGTAAATGCCCTGTAATGCGGAGGAAGCTGACGGTTGCTCTGCAAGGGCAGATGATGTTCCCCGATGAGAATGGGCCTTCCCGTGTATTCATGCCACTTGTCCATTCGCTCGTTTACAGGTACAAGGTCGTAAACATTCACAGTAACCACATCACAATAGTTACCGGCCATTTTTAAAATATGTTCGGGCTTCAGTCTTTTGGTAAACCGACATCCCAGGTATAGATGATTTGGATCGTGTTTTTGCAAAAGTATTTTGATTGTGGAAAAATATTCTTCCGCATAAAGGGTTTCAAATTCAACAATGTCCGTAAGGTATATTCCGCTTTTTGATTCTTCTAACGATTTCATGTTTCGCAGGGAATCCCAGTCGGGTAAATTGCTGTTCCAGGCATTGTTAACCGAGGTTAAAGTGTTGTATTTTTTTCTGATAAAGTTTTCCCACGCGTCTCTTGAAGCACAGTTGGGTGGCATGATATCCATCAGGTTTAAATCGCCCCAGCCACCTTCATTATCTACAAAATAACCAATCAGATAGGGGTTGTCTTTAAATTCTGCTGCTTCTTCAAAAACTTTATCCACATGTGCTTTCCAGCCGGGATGAAAAACATCGTTCATTCCATGTCCAAATAAAAATTTTTCGTTTTCGGTCGTACGAAAAGAATAGGTAAACGGTATATCGCTTTTCAGCAGGATTTCTTTTTCTGACCAATTTCCGATGGTATTTAAACCCCAGTTGCTCATGCGTTTGAACATTGTATCATGCCATTTTCCTATCGTACCATATTTTCGCAGTAGATTCCAGTAATAAAAACTCACCAGGGAATCTCCAATGTAAGCTTCACTTTCATTCCCGGTGGCGTTCGGAAGCTTCTTAAACAAATATTCGAATCCATCTACTTTGGTTACCGCGGTGCGCGGATATTTTGGCCGAATGCATGTAACACCCAGTGACCAAAAAGGATTTCCGTCGGGTGTTACCAGCCACCATCTCTTTTGCGATTTGATTTCTGTTTCTTCCAGCCGGAAAAAACCGGTTGCTTTTAAAGAAATTATATCAACAGTGCCACCAAAAGAATCAAGACGAGGATTGGCATGGTATGCCTCAAGTTCTTTTTCTTCGTTTATTCTTGATTCAACCAGTTGACCAATGCTCTTAACCTTTTTTGGCCATTCGGCATGCAATCGCTGGCCAAACTTGTCAACAACAGTTTTATGAATGGAGTCACCATTATGAACAAGCGACATTGACGAAATTGAAAATGCATGTGTTCCAATCTTTGAATTTGATTCAATGGAAAGTTTCTCAACCTTATAATAATTCTGTCTTTTGTTGGCGAGGGGAAGCTCAAGCAAAGATATTCGTATGTTGGATGATCCGCTGGGTTGCAGAACAGAACTATCAATGATTACATTTTTTGATCCATAAATTTTGAGTAATATTCGAATGGAATCATTCCCCTCATTTTTGTAATTAACTGTTAACCAGTTGTACCAGTCCCAAGTTTCAGGCAATTCCACCGCTTGTGGCTTAAATTCAAGGGAAGCATTCGAAGTTTTGGAATGAAAGATGAGCCGTTCGTTGCCTGGTTTCAGGTCATAAACACCCGAATGCATACGTATTTCTGTTGTGTCCACTGTTGCCAGGTTTTCAAGCCGGGCGTTGAGATACGAATATTTTTCTTCGTTATTACAACCCGAAAACAAAAAAATAATGAACCAGGTTAAGGCTGTAAATCTCATAAAAAGCATTTTTACTGTAGTAGAAAATCTTTTCGTATCGGACTAAATGAATCAATCAGCCGTACCTTTTCGGTTAAGGTTTGCACTGTATGCGACTCGTTGGAAGGCACATAGAAGATATCCCCTTTGGATAACCTGGTTTTTTCTTCACCAATGTACAAAAAAAGCTCTCCTTCGGCAACGTATGAAATCTGTTCATGCGGATGTGCATGTGGCGGATCCGGCTCTTTCATTGGACCATGGGTAAAATCAATTACTGCGGTCATAATGTTGTTCAGATAAACTGTTTTCCGAAATACATTTTTGGAAATCTCTACACTTTTTGATTCAGTTTCTTTAAGGACAGGCATAGTTGAAAAGGTTTATTTTTTAATGTGCAATGTAATTAGAGTATTTTAAAATATCAAATTTGTTTGTTAACAGGTCGTTAACATCGATTTTCTATTCAATGAATGAAAGGATGGAAAGATTTTGTACACTTTTTCGGTTATTTCCTATTTTTGATGATAAAAATGAAGTATATTTCACTCATATAAAATTAAGTCAGACATTTGTTTTCAGTATTAAATCAGACAACTTGTCCTACAACCGGTGGATGGCTTGCTCCGGTTATCGAAGGCATGTTTTATAATTAAATCAATACAAAATCGAATGACAATGAAAATTCCAACAATACTGTACGTTACGATATTGCTCTGTAGTCAACATTTATTTGGTCAGGCTCCTCGTTTGTTTTTAACTGATAATAAAATAGATAGCTTAAAGGAGGCAGTTAAACAGGAAGGTACGCACCATTCACAATTGTATCAGATGATGAAAGAAAGGGTGGATGAAGGTGATCTTGATGCATATGGCAGCGATAAAAACAACTACAGACGTTCATACCAGGCTGTTGAAAATGCTTTGGTTTATCTGCTTACGGAGGATACCCTATATGCGCAGCAGGCGTTTGCTTTATTGACCGAAATGTACACGAGTGGTGATGAAGGAACACCTACCATTCCTGACACCGGCAACTATGAAACAAAAACTACGGGAAGCAAAGCATTAACGTATGCTTTTCCATCCATGGCATATGGAATTTGTTACGATTGGGCGCGCAGCGGTTGGAGTGAAGCACAAACCGACACTGTCATGGAAAAAATGCAACGGGGCCTTGATGACTGGAAGGCACTCTTCCGTTGGGAACTCTATGACATGCCTGTATCCAACTGGGTTTCAGTGTGCCGAAGCGCTGAAATGGTCATGATGCTTGGGGCAGGAGAGGAAGAAAATCGTCCGCAACGATATGATACACTAAAGTATCTGCTAAACCTGCACTATGATCTCGCGTACGGGCCTTCAGCATACAGCAACGAAGGAATTGCATATATCAATTACGGTGTGCCTTTTGCCTTTGCCGCCAATTACGCTGCACTGAGCATCGGCGACAGCGGTCTGGTTAGCTGTTTCGAAGGAAAATCGTTTGACAAGCTTTTAATGTATACGTTTGCTTACACGGATGATAAAAAACACCTCATGACATCTGTTGATTCCCATTATCCGGCTGGTGAAGGTCTGTTTGGCCTGGTTATGGGTAACCTTGATTCAAATTCATTAAAATATTACAAAAATTTCTATGATTATCACCTTGGCATTGCATCCGGACTTGATGATAATCAAAAGTTTGATCAACAAAGATTTGGCGCTGTTTGGAATTTTTTATATTACCCGCTAAATGCAGAAAGTGAAAATCCAACGGATGAATTTGATTATTGTCTCGCCGACCATGAATTTGGTGCTTATTTTATACGAAGCCGCTGGAAAAATGAAAATGACATCCTTTTCAATGCCATGGGAAAATATAACTATCATCGAAAAGGCTGGCAGGATGCAGAGACCTTTAACATTGGTCTGATAGCATTCGGAAACCGTTTTTTTGGAGGGCCCGGAAAAGGAGCAAAAGCACCCAACTATTCGTCACTGCTCATTGATGGAGAAGCGAAAGAATCCGCAAAACATACGGGTGAATATATATTTTATGATGAAACCGGAGATGAAATATACATTATCATCGGAGGAGGTTCAAAATATGCTGAGATGGGAGTGAATGATGCGGAAAGGCATGTTTTTGTCAAATTTTTAAACGATACATCAGCAATCATTGCAATTCTCGACATGGTTGAGTCGAATACAAATCATTCATACCGATGGCAGTTGAATACCGGACATGAAAATGGAGACGGTGGCATATCAACAAAAATTGCTGATGACAATGGTTTCTCGTCATTTTTAATGACAGGAAGCAATGATGGTTACGTAAAAGGATGGTACCTTTCTGATTCCGATATGGATTTTCAAGGGCATGATCCACTGTTTATTGAAACATCCGGTATAAAAACAGACAGCTTATGGGTGGTGATGTATGCAGGAATGACCGAACAACCGGAAGTTATGTTTCATGGCTCCGGAATGAACACAATTATGGAATTGGATAACCAGTACCTGTATTTTAATACCGATAGTAATCGAATTGAAGTAGCTGGTTCAATGCCGGTTAATGCACAATCACCAGGATTAAGTAAAGATATAAGAATCTACCCTGTTCCTTGTGATGATGAATTGGTCATAGAATTGCTGAATGAAGATGTAATATTTAATGAATTGAAGGTCATGAATTTATTAGGACAGGTGGTTTACTCCAAATCAATGCCAATCATGAATGAACGGATTTCGTTGAATACACAACTTATTCGAGGTGGAAAGTATCAACTTGTTTTGTGCAATAGTGAAAAGATAGTTTTGTCTAAATCATTGATAATCAATAAAAATGACTAAATAACTGGTATATTGGCTCATCTTTATCCGGTTAACTATCTTTATTGTTTCTCAGCAACAAATAGCACGGCATCAGCAATGATTGCACCTGACACTTCCGGGCCTCCTTCAATAGTGATGGAAACACTATCATCTTCGAAAAATCTGAAGTTTCCAAGTTTAATCCAGCCATTGCGGTGCTTTTGTAAATTTACATGAACCAGGAGTTGTTGATCCGGCCCGCTAACAATAACTCTGGCATTGTTTGAGTATTCAATCTGACTTTTCCAGCTACCCCTCGGAATATAGTAGTAAATGGAATAATTAGATTTATCCTTAATTTGAGCTTTAAAAGTGACTTTTGCAACCTCCTCTGCCGGACCGGAGGAAAGTAAAAAATCATGTTTGTACTGGCTCATCCACTGGCTTATTGTATCCCAAGGCCCGATGACTTCAACGGATGTTTCATCATCATTATCAATGACGATGTCGGGAGGAGTTCCATCCAACAAAGGATCATTGTTTATCGTGTAATTTACCTTGTTATAATCCACATCCTGAACTGCAATATCATTGGCAATTGCCTCAGAGGCTGCAATTGCTGATACCTGGCCAAGCACCATAAACACCGGTTCCATCCGTATGGAACCAAAAGCAATATGCGATGCCGACAAACACACCGGTACGAGCAGGTTTGCACATTCATCTCTTTTGGGAACCAGTGACCGGTAAGAAATGGGATAGGGGGGGAATCCACCGATTTCAACATTTCCTTCATTTTTTACCATTTCGTTAACAACCAAACGTTGACAATTATGTGAGTCCATCGTATATGCAGCAAGAGCAATGGGATCCGACACAACTTTATCACCAACACAATGGTGTTGGGTCATAACATGTTCACCAATCATCCGGCGGGCTTCCCGAACGTATAATTGTGGTGAAAAATGGTTGTTGTCTACATATTCATCTTTTGGATAACCCCATTTTAACATGGATTTTCTGGCTTCTTCGGGTACCCGGGGATCATGGCCCCAGAAGTAAAGCAATCCTTTGGTATAATCTACATGGTTCTGAATAATTTCCTGACGTTCTTCATATGTTGCTTCCGGATAGTCCCAGTTCATCCCGATCATGTCTGTTGAAAATCCACCACGGTTATTGATATCCGTTTTCCGGTTGGGCATCATGCTCCAAATGAAATAGCTGTACAGATCATCATTCCCGCGTTTTTCAATCAACCGGACAAGCAAGTCGTATTTCGTTGAATCATAGTTTTCGGGCCGGGTAATGGGTACCTGGTTCTCAGTACTGTCGGTGAGGCATATCCTGAAATTGTATGCCTGAACTTTGTTATCTCCCGAACCGGCGGGTGCCAACTCTTCATCACTGATACCCCATAACAGACCACTTGAAGGATTCCCTTTTTCAATATAAGGATCCACATCATCAGGAAATTGATGACCTTCCATTAATTGGACGCCATTGTATGTTTCGTTGTACGTATCATTTGACTCTCTGCCTACTGTATAACTTACACCGGCTTTTGCAATTAAATCACCTTCGTACGTGCAGTCCATAAACATTTTGGCATTGACAATCAACTCGCCTGTGTCAGACATGCAACGGATGGAAGAAATAACATTATCTTTTTTTTCCACCTCTTTCAAACGATGATGTTTCCGAATGTCAAGTCCTGCTTCCTGAATATATTGATTGTAAATCCCGGAGGCAACATGCGGCTCAAAATTCCACATCTCAAATTCATTGTAATGGTTTCCGATTCTGCGATAAAAATCCCGGGCAAGAGCAACAACAGCATGTTTGTTACCAATATCTGTTTTGCCAAGCCCACCGGTTGTTAATCCGCCTAAATGGTCAGATGGTTCAATGACAACTACGGATAACCCCATTTTCCTGGCAGTGTATCCGGCAATGATTCCGGCCGAAGTACCTCCGTAAATGCACAGATCATATTGGTTTGATTCTTTTTCAGGTGCACAACCTGCAAATAATAATAGGAGTGATAGCAAGATAAGGTAAAGATTTTTCATAATGCATGTTA
>CAZAMT010000185.1:0-8173 GCA_964486145.1 uncultured Bacteroidales bacterium | reverse complement strand
CAAGTGATATTTCTGAAATATTAAAACCTGTCTTACCTAATTTTCTGTATTTCATATGATTGTATTGTTTTAAACATTTTCTGATTTGCACACACGAGAATTTGTGTACAATCAGAAAAAACCGGAATTATTAAAATAATTGCTGAATTTCTCTTTTTACATATTCTATTGCATCTGCAGAAGATGATTTTTCGGATTCCATCACTGATTCGAGGATCAACTGGCTAAGCTTCATTGATGGTGCCTGCGACTCCACCTTGATAGCAGTGGAATTAATAAGCTTGGTAATGTCCTGACGTGCTTTTTTCACTATCTGCCAGGTTTTTGTACTCAGGTAGATTTGTTGCGACAGGTTGTGGTCAAATTCAGCCCGAATGGCTTTAAGAAGTTCTGTATGCAGTTGTTTGCTGGTCATTCCACTTTTATTAATGCGCATGATCAGAGAATCCGGTGATATCCTTTCCAACAATAAAATAACGCGTTCGTATGCCTGAAGGCGCAGAGGCGTAATTATTTCCTGGTTTTTCATTGCCATGTTGGCATTCAACCTCCTTTTTTCCAAATCCACCTGATATTTGATTAAAAAGAAAGCAGTAAAAAAAACAATCAGAGCCGGTAATGTATACTTCAGGATTTCCAGTATTTCCATTGTTTATGAGCAGTCAGAGATTATTACTGATACAATAATAACGAAAATATGATTAAAAACAGTATTTTTGTATTCTGAAATGAATTGTTAAATATTTAAATTTTAAGCCTGTACATATGGAAAACCTTTCCCAAAGACTTCAGAGCCTTTCGCCATCAGCAACCATGGCGATGAATCAGAAAAGCCGAGATTTACAAGCACAAGGAGTGGATGTCATCAATTTAAGTGTGGGTGAACCCGACTTTTACACCCCTGATCACATTAAGGATGCAGCTAAAAAAGCGATAGATGACAACTTCTCCTTTTATCCGCCGGCAGCAGGTTTCCCTGACTTACGAAAAGCAGTTTCAGAAAAATTTAAAAGAGAAAACAATCTTGATTTTTCACCTGAACAGATAGTAGTATCAACAGGTGCAAAAAATTCTCTTGCCAATGTCATTCTTTGTCTTGTTGACAAAGGGGATGAGGTTATTGTGCCTGCACCTTACTGGGTAACTTATGCTGAACTGGTAAAAGTTGCCGAAGGAAAAAACGTGGTGATCAATGGTACGCTGGAAAACGATTTTAAAGTTACGGCAGATCAGATTGAAAAAGCCATCACGCCAAAAACGAAGGCATTGCTGCTGTGCTCGCCTTCCAACCCCACCGGAGCTGTTTATTCAAAAGATGAACTGGAAGCCATTGCCAACGTCATTGAAAAACACCCTCATGTTTATGTTATCACCGATGAAATTTATGAACACATCAATTTTGTCGGCAAACATGTAAGTCTTGCGGAATTTCCTGCCATAAAAGAACGGATCGTTGTTATTAACGGAGTATCGAAAGCCTATGCCATGACCGGATGGCGTATCGGATATATCGGAGCTCCGCAATGGCTGGCCAAAGCATGTACAAAATTGCAAGGGCAATTTACAACTGGCCCTACAACCATTGCGCAAAAAGCTGCTGTTGCTGCATTAAATTCGGAGCAAAGCAGCAGAGAAGAAATGAACAAGGCTTTTATGCGACGCAGAGACCTGATCATGGAAGAATTAAAAGAAGTAAATGGATTAAAATATAACAAGCCCGAAGGTGCTTTCTATGTATTCCCTGATTGCAGTTCTTATTTTGGAAAATCAGTGAATGGCAAAGTAATAGAAAATTCAGAAGATTTCTGTATTTATCTGCTTGAAGAAGGTCATGTTGCCACAGTGCCGGGCAAAGCTTTTGGTGAACCAAGTTGTTTCCGGATTTCGTTTGCCACATCAGATGAAAAAATAACAGAAGCTATCAACCGAATGAAAAATGCACTGGACAAACTTGGCTAATAATTACATGTAAACAATCATAAAGCCCTGTAACGGGGCTTTTTTTTATGTTCATAAATGCGGAGATCATTTTATTAAATGATCGTCCCCGGGCTATGGCTTGTTTGGCAATCCTACGTGATGTTTTCCTATCCGCCGATGTAGAAAACGCCAGGCGAGGCAGTGTCCCCCGAAATCAATCTATCTGCCAAATAAGCTATAAGGTCGTGAGCGCTGCTTTTTATCCATCAAACAGTCTGGTTACTTGGTCTTTCAATTCAGGTATGTAATTTATCACTATACTCCAAATCAAATCCATTTAAAACCCGAGGAAAATAATACCAAAACCACTCAAACTGATTGTAGCTCCGGCAATGGCATGAGCATATTTCTCGAGTTTATTCAACTGAACGATTTTTACTCCATACGTTAATATAGTTACTGCCATGAGCATCGTGGCAATGGTTGTTAAACCAAAAACTATACTCACTCCTGCCACACCAAATGCTGATTGTTCCGCCGCCGGATACATTAAAAGAGGAATCAATGGCTCGCAGGGTCCTAATACAAAAATTAAAAACAGAATCCAGGGTGTTACATTTTTCTTTTTATCGGAATGAAGGTGGCTGTGCTCCCGTTTATGTGAATGTTCATGTTCATGCATAGTCCCATCTACATGATGATGCAGATGTTTGTGAGGTTTGTTTTGAGCGGCTCTCCACATTCCCCAAATAAAATATACCAGCCCGAAAAAAAGCAGAGCCCAGGCAGCCAGGTTTCCTCGCGAGGCTTCAATGTTGATTAAGTTTTCGATCCCAACTCCCAGTAAAATACCCCCAAATCCAAGGAGAATGGAACTGATCACATGTCCTCCCCCGCATAAAGCTGTTATCCAAAGTGTTTTTCGCATCGTCCAATTTCTTGCCTTAGCCATTACGATGAATGGCAGGTAGTGATCAGGACCTAAAATGGTATGCACAAAACCAAGAGATGCTGCTGTTATCATCAAAATAAGCAATGTGTTTTCCATCGTGCAAATAATTTTTAAATTCTTCCTGTTAAGGCCAGCGTTCAATGATCAAAATCAATGAGATTCCCAGGGCCATGCCCGAGATAATAAGATTCCATTCGCGTTGTTTGGTATGAAAAATATAAACAAATAACTCGGCAATGAGCAAAATGCCAAAGACGATGAGAATCTGACCCAATTCTATTCCAACGTTGAATGCGAATAGAGGCATAACCAAATCTTGTTCTTCCAGCAACAAACTTCTGAGATAATTTGAGAATCCCAGGCCATGTATAAGACCAAAAAATAAAGCTGTGAAGTATTTAAACAAATGAAGTTTTTTCGAAAACTCCACTTTTTTGTAAACAATGTTGCTAATTGCAGTAATCAAAATGGTTATCGGAATAAACAATTCAATCAACCAGGATGATAAATTAATAACATTAAATGTTGCCAGCACCAGGGTTAACGAGTGCCCCAATGTAAAAGCAGTAATTAGTATTAGTACATGCTTCCATTGCTTTATAACGTATACTCCACAAAGAGCAAGGATAAACAGAATGTGGTCATATCCCTGAAAATCAGCAATATGACTTAACCCGAGAGAGAGATATAACTGAAATACAGACATTTTAAGGAACCTCCGATATATAAGATTTGTAATTTGTAATTTTCCCGGGATTATTTAACGGAAATGGCATCGATTCTACAACTGTTTTGGTGAGGTAGTGGGCAAACTCAATTCCTTTGCTGCTGAGTTCACCGCCTTTTCCATATCCATTTAATTGCATCAACCTGATAAGCATATTCATGTATGCCGGAAATTGCGGAGATGTTTGCAATTGAAGATCGGCAATCATTCGGGCAAATTTTCTCCAGTCATCGGTCGATGTTGATTTCTCAGCTACCAGCCCCAGTTTTTCCCCTTTTATAATGTTTCTGGCATATTTCTGATAGGTTGGATTCACCGTATTCCACTTACCGAAGGAGGAAAAACTGCCAGCGCCAAAACCGATGTAATCATCCACAAGTTCATCTTTTGATGAATCGTATTGCTGTTCTGTATTCAGGGTGAAACTCCATGGTCCTCTTCGTTCATATCCCTGTTGAAGCAGATACGCAGTTGCTTCTTTAATAATCTTAAACTGGTGATCATCAGAAAATATTGCTTCCTTATCCGTTCCACCCAGTGTTAAAAACGGATTGATGGTAACCTGGCTTGTACCACTTTTTGAAAGCAATTTTACATCTTCTAAAAAAGCATTTTGTGTCTGCCCTGACAAACCAACCATCATATCAACATTAACAAAAATATCTTTTTCCATGGCAAAATTGATAAACTGAAAAATATCTCCGGATGATACTTCGGTGTGTCTTGTCCTTTTCATAACTTCCGGGGAAAGACTTTCAACCCCCATGCTCATTTTTGAAAATCCAAGGTTCTTCATCCCTTGAATATAATCAAGACTGAGCAATGCAGGATGCGCTTCCATGCCAAGGTTATTTAATTTAATCTTTGTTTTTAAGGTCTCAATTAGTCTTTCCAACCTCCCTATCGAAAGCAGGTTTGGTGTACCTCCTCCAATATATATCCAACCGGGTGTTCCCGAAACAGAACTATCCATTATTTCTTTTATTACAAGAGGAAGGTACCTGCTCAGGTCTTCATCCTTGTGAATTTCTTTGTAAAACGGACAAAAACTGCATTTCGATTTACAAAACGGAATGTTAATGTAAATGCCAAATTTCTTTCCAGGTTTTACTTCCGGAAGCTTCTGGTAAGTGTAGTTGACCTTTTCAAAGGCCTGGGCTATTCTGTCTTTTGTTTTATCCAGAAACATATTCTCCTTTCATCTGGTTCACAACAATCAATCTGATCTTGACATAACAATTTTCCCATGCTTTATGCCTTTCAGAGCAATCAACTTGTCTGAAAGTTCGGTCAATTCATTTGCTTTTCCTTTAACTGTTATGGTTTCCAGACAATTATCATGATCAAGATGAACATGTTGCGTTGATATAATCAGGTGGTGGTACTGATGTTGTAATTGACTATTCTTGTTATTAATATCCCTTTTATGGTGATCATAAACAAGCACAATAGCCCCCACAACTTCGTTGTTGCATTTCCATTTTTTTTCAATGATATTTTTCTCAATCAGGTACCTGATTGCCTGGGATCGATTCGGAAACTTATTATCCGTCACAAATTCATCCAACTCATTCAAGATGGTGTCTTCAAGTGATACACCAAACCGCTTTACCCCCATTGTGCTGCAATTTAATTAACCGTTTTACAAAAAACAGTAATTTAGGTATATTTTGCAAGAATTCAAAGGAATAAAATGAATTAAACAAAGGTTGTTTTCACTGTTAAAGGCATCACAAACAGTTACAATCGAAGCATTTTTTTGACAATTACTGAATGATTTCCATTTCGTCAATTAAATAATTGGCGCCGGCAAATTTATCAATGATAAAAAGCGCATAACGTATATCAAGCGTAATATTCCGGCATTGGGTAGGATCGTACATGATGTCGCTCATGGTACCTTCCCAGTTACGATCGAAATTTACTCCAATCAAATGTCCATCCGCATTAAGCACCGGACTGCCTGAATTACCTCCGGATGTATGGTTGGTAGCTATAAAGCATACCCGCATTTCGCCATCTTGCGCATAGGGTCCATAATCCTTGTTTTTATACAGTTGCTTTAACTTTGGCGGAACATTATAATCAACAATGGAGGGATCATCTTTCTCAACAACACCAGTAAGCGTGGTGTAATACTCATATTCAACGCCATCGGCAGGATTATACCCCATTACTTCACCATGCGTAACCCTCATCGTGAAATTTGCATCCGGGGAAAATATGCTGTCGGGATACATTTTCTTTAATCCGGTCATGTAAATTCGGTATACGCTGTCCAGATCTGTTTCCAGACGGCTCAATTCAGGAAATACAAGCATTCTGTAAATTCCCACAAATTCTTTAAAAATAACCATTGCATCATCCTTCTGAAGTTTTTTCATCGCCCTTTTCAATGGCTGCTCTTTCAGGTCTTGAAGTTCATCCTGGTCTAAAAACAAAGTTGAACTATACAATCTATCGGTAAATGCGGACATATCCCCGTCATGCTTTTTTAAGACTTCTTCGAAAAAATAAGGGTGAAATTTCTTGGGTAGGTTATTTTTATAAGCAACCATCAGTCCCGGAAAAATATCACGATCAATGGGCAGATGAAAATTTTTAAAAAATCCGGAAGCACCATTTATTAGATTATCGAGTTGTTCTTCTGCACTTTCTGCATTACCCATTTCATAATCTTCCATCACTTTCCAATACCTGTATACCTGCCTCATTAACTCGGAAGCAAAAATGACTTCATTCCAGTACTGGCCGGCCAGGTATGGTTCTTCATAAGTGCTGTATATATCCTCAAACGTATTCAGAACATTGTCATACAAAGTATCATCCAGGTTTTCTGTTTCATTCCATTGCAGGAAAAGGTCTTCCTGTAACTGTTTCTTTTCAATAGCATCCAGCCTTTGCAATCCGTTGATCATCCCCTGCCATTTTTTCCAGGCATTGCTAACCCGGTTATATTTAGCGGCATACTGAATTCGAACCCTGGAATCATTCTCCATATAGTCGTTCATAACAGCCAACCGGTGATCGCGAAGCCTGATTTTTTGGGGCAATTCCTTCTTCATAATGATTTCCACCTCATCGGATGTAATATAACGCTGCGTGCTCCCCGGATACCCCATAACCATTGTGAAATCGCCCTTTTGATATCCTTTCAATGAAATGGGGATGTGATTTTTTGGTTTATAAGGTATATTTTCAGGTGCGTAATCCGCCGGTTCATTATTTTTGTCGGCATAAATCCTAAACAAAGAAAAGTCGCCTGTATGTCTGGGCCAAATCCAGTTATCCGTATCCCCACCAAATTTCCCTATGGACGATGGAGGTGCGCCTACCAAACGTACATCTTTAAAAATTTTGTACACAAATAAAAAATACTGGTTCCCAAAGAAAAACGGCTTTACAACAGCTTGTGTAAATTCATCATTGGATATGCGTTCAGATATTTCTCTGCGTTTTTCCCTTAATACCTGTTGCCTCAGTTCTTCGGGCATGTTGGCGTCAACCACATCAAGCATTTCTTCTGATACATCTTCAATGTAATCAAGGAAACGAACGCTTAATCCAGGATTTGCAAGCTCTTCTTTGTTGGATCCCGCCCAAAAACCATCCGTTAAGTAATCTTTTTCAACGGAACTATGTGATTGTATATTGCTGTAGCCGCAATGGTGGTTGGTTATAATTAATCCACGGGTTGAAATAACTTCGGCGGTGCACCCTCCTCCAAATATCACCACGGCATCTTTCAAACTTGACTGGTTCATACTGTATACATCTCCAGCCGATAACTTAAACCCGTCTTTCTGCATTTCTTCAATGGTGTGATTTTCTAACAATAATGGCAACCACATACCTTCATCAGCACGTGTTTGTAAATAACATACTGAGATAATAAAAACAATCAAAATCTTCTTCATTTTATCCTTCTCTTTTAATAAAAACTTTTAATTCATTATATAATTGATGCACCGGCAGGCCCATAACATTAAAGAATGAACCTTTTATCCGTTCAACACCAATATAACCAATCCATTCCTGGATTCCGTAGGAACCGGCTTTGTCATAAGGTTTGTATTTTTCGAGATAGTAATGTATTTCTTCATCTTCAAGGCTGTCAAAAAATACTTTTGTTTTTGCCAGAAAAGTGCGTTGCTGGCTCAGGCTTGTGAGAGTTACGCCCGTATAAACATTATGTTTTGAACCCGATAAACGTTTTAAAATTGTGTAAGCATGATCATAATTATCAGGCTTTCCAATTATTTCTTTATGTTGAACTACAACCGTGTCAGCAGTTATGATTATCACATTTCTGTCCAGGTAACTGCTATAGGCAGTGGCTTTTAATTCGGACAGATACATTGGAATTTCCTGTGAATTCAAATGATCCGGATAGGTTTCTTCAATGTCTAATGATGGGGCCACTTCGAACTCAATTCCTGTTTCTTCCAGCAAATGCCTTCTGCGGGGAGACTGTGACGCGAGAATTATTTTATATAAAGCTAAATCTTTGTATATCATCTTAAATACTAAATACCCGAAATACTACAAAACGAAATACCGGCATGTATAAAATT
>CAZAMT010000184.1:0-8177 GCA_964486145.1 uncultured Bacteroidales bacterium | reverse complement strand
GTTGATAATAATATCGCCCGTTCAGGAATTAATAAGGCTAAGTTTACGCTCAGAAATTTAGCATAAAAATATTTTTCTTATGGAGGAAAGATGTAAATGTATTTTACATTACAAATAAGCTTCAATTGCGGCACATGAACATTGCAGGTTCCTGTCGCCATATGCATCATCAAGGCGGCCTACCGAAGGCCAGAATTTATTGTCTTCTACCCAGGGTAACGGATATGCCGCTAACCGTCTTGTATATGGGTGTGTCCAGTCATCAGAAGTAGTTTCCAATGCTGTGTGCGGTGCATTTTTAAGTACATTGTCTTTTTCATCAAAGGTTCCTTCCACAGTGGCGTTAATTTCCTTCCTTATTGCAATCATGGCCTCAATAAAGCGGTCGAGTTCAGGAAGTGATTCGCTTTCCGTGGGTTCAATCATAAGTGTACCATGAACCGGAAACGACAGGGTAGGGGCGTGAAAGCCATAATCCATTAACCTCTTTGCTATGTCAGTTTCTGAAATACCAGTCGACCTGAATTTTCGGCAATCAATGATCATTTCATGAGCAACAAATCCATTTTGGCCTTTGTAAAGCACAGAGTAATGGTCATTGAGCGCTGATGCCAGGTAATTTGCATTCAATATAGCGTGCTTTGAGGCTTCTGTCAGCCCTTTGGAACCAAGCAATTTGCAATATGCATGGGAAATGGTTAAAATACTTGCACTTCCCCAGGGAGCCGCGGATACCGCTTCAATGCCCTGAATACCCCCGGTTGCCATGATTGGATGTGTTGGTAAAAATTCTACCAGGTGGTTCATAACACAAATGGGTCCCACCCCGGGGCCTCCACCACCGTGAGGTATGGCAAAAGTTTTATGCAAGTTTAAATGGCATACATCCGCACCGATGATAGCAGGATTGGTTAATCCAACCTGCGCGTTCATGTTGGCACCGTCCATGTACACCTGACCACCGTTTTCATGAATAATGGTTGTCATTTCAATGATTTTATCCTCAAAAACACCATGGGTTGACGGATAGGTAACCATAAATGCGGATAATCTGTCCTTGTTGGCAACTGCCTTTTCACGAAGGTCTTCAATGTCAATGTTTCCTTTTTCATCGCATTTAACGATAACGACATCGGAGCCTGCCATTACCGCGCTTGCAGGGTTTGTTCCATGCGCCGATGAAGGAATCAGTACAACATTTCGGTGTCCCTGACCATTTTGTCGATGATATTTCCGAATAACCAACAGACCGGCGTATTCGCCTGCTGCTCCCGAGTTTGGCATAAACGAAATACCATCCATGCCGGTTATTTTTATTAAATACTCACTTAGTTCGTGAATCATTTGCTGGTAACCTTCAGTCTGATCGATGGGAACAAAGGGGTGAATTTCATTGAATTCAGGCCACGACAGGCTGATCAGTTGAGTTGCTGCATTGAGCTTCATGGTGCAGGAACCGAGAGAAATCATGGAATGGGTTAACGAAAAATCTTTCTTTTCCAGTTTCTTTATATAACGCATCAATTCTGTTTCTGAACGGTACCTGGTGAAAACCGGGAGATTCAGGAAATCAGTATTCCTGTGAAACTGTTTATTCATAGACAATTGCACAGGGATAACCTCTACTTCTTTATACTGGTTAAGTAAAGCGATGGCAAAAACCTCCAGTATTCGGTTCAGATCAGCCTCACAGATGGTTTCATCCAGACTTATACCAATTTCTTTATCGTTTATATACCTGAAATTTATTTCATGCTCGAGCGCGATATCTTTTACTTCCTGGCAGGTGAGTTCTTCTGGTAATTGGATTTTAACGGTGTCAAAATAGTTATTATTCAGTTGTTTATATCCAAGTTGTGCCAGTTTTTCAGAGAGAATATTTGCTGATCCGTGAACATGTTTGGCAATTTGGACAAGACCTTCTTTTCCGTGATACACTGCGTACATACTTGCCATTGAGGCCAATAAGGCCTGTGCTGTACAAATATTGGATGTGGCTTTTTCTCTCCGGATATGCTGTTCCCGGGTTTGCAGGGCCATGCGAAGTGCCTGGTTTCCATTTTTGTCAACAGAAACACCAATAATTCTTCCCGGAATGGAACGTTTGAATTTTTCACGGGTTGCAAAATAAGCTGCATGCGGCCCTCCGTATCCCATGGGTATACCAAACCGCTGGGTAGAGCCAACAACAGCATCGGCGCCCCATTCTCCTGGTGGAACTAAAAGACAAAGTGCTAAAATATCTGCTGCAACAGTTACAAATGCTTCTTTTTCATGGGCTGCTGATATCAGGGATTCAAAACTATTGATTTCACCATCACAATCGGGATATTGCAAGAGGCATCCGAATACATCATCACTGAAAGAAAATTCTCCGTGGGGTAAAATCCTTAAATCGATACCCAATGGTTCAGCGCGTGTTTTTAAAACCTGTATGGTTTGTGGAAAGCATTTTTCGTCAATCAGAAACGTTTTGGCGTTGTTTTTTACCTTTGATCTGGATCTGCTGTTATAAAACATGAGCATTGCTTCTGCCGCTGAAGTAGCCTCATCAAGTAAAGATGCGTTTGCAATTTCCATTGCGGTTAAATCCAACACTACTGTTTGAAAATTGAGCAATGCTTCAAGCCTGCCCTGGGAAATTTCAGCCTGGTAGGGTGTATATGAAGTGTACCATGATGGATTTTCAAGGATATTTCTTTGAATGACGGGAGGCAGGATGGTATTGTTATAGCCCAGCCCGATGTACGATTTAAATACTTTGTTTTTTGATGCAATTTTCCATATATATTTCAGGTACTCATATTCTCCAATGGCATCACAAAAATCCGGATGTTCTTTCAAGCGGATTGATTCGGGAAGGGTTTTGTCAATCAATTCATCGATGGATTGTACACCGATGGTTTTTAACATTTTTGGTAGATCGTTGTTCCGCGGTCCAATATGTCTGTTTAAAAATTTTCCAACTGCCATAATGAAATCTGAATGATATTAATTTAATTGTAAATCGGTATCAAAATTCATAAATTGAATCAATTCAAAAAAGGATTTGTATCATGTTCTTTACCAATGGTGGTTGACGGGCCATGTCCGGGATATACAGTTACATCGGCCGGTAAAATCAGCAATTTTGTTCGAATGCTGTTTATTAAAGTATCATGGCTTCCTCCGGGAAGGTCGGTACGGCCAATGCTACCATCAAAGAGTACATCCCCGACAATGATTTTTTTGTCGGGCAACGAATACAGCGCAACACTTCCGGGAGAATGGCCTGGAACAGAAATAACGGATAATCCGGAATTTCCAAATTTAATGGTATCCCCTTCAGAAATGTAATGATCGATTACCGGTGGTGCATCCATATTAAAACCAAAAATTTTTCCTTGTTCCAACGAGGCTTGCAGCAAAAATTCCTCATCTTTGTTTACATGGAGGGGTATTTGATAATTTTCTTTTACATAATTTATACCCACAACATGGTCGATGTGGCAATGGGTATTGACAGCCAAAACTGGTTTTAACTGGTTTTCTGAAATAAATGAAGCAAGGATCTGTTTTTCATTATCAGCATAGCATCCGGCATCTATGATAATGGCTTCTTTGGTTTCATCGTAAACAACGAACGTATTTTCCTGAAACGGGTTAAAAACAAATGGTTTAATAGATATCATATATTGTTAAGTATTATTGGATTTTCCTTCAAGCAATGGAACAAAAACGAAGGTGCCATGGTTCGTAATTTTATAGTCATCCGCTGCTTTTTTTTCAACAAGTTTCATTTCCTGATGGTTTGATGGGCCGACAGGTACAACCATTCGTCCACCATCAGCAAGTTGTTCGAGCAGTTTATGTGGTATATCGGGAGCTCCGGCGGTAACCAGGATTTTGTGGAAAGGACCGTATGTTGGTAATCCCTGATATCCATCACCATAAAAAAATTGTGGCTGGTAACCCATTTTAGGTAATTGATTTTGTGCCTTCAGGTATAATTCGCGCTGTCTTTCAATGGTGTATACTCTTGCACCTAACTCCAAGAGCACCGCGGTTTGATATCCTGATCCTGTACCTACTTCCAACACCTTATCAAATTTATTTATGTGTAACAATTCCGTTTGAAATGCCACAGTGTATGGTTGTGAAATGGTTTGTCCTGCCCCTATCGGGAAAGCTTTATCTTTGTACGAAAAATTAATAAACCCGCTATCCATGAAAGCATGCCTGGGTACTTTGCTTATGGCATCAAGAACTTTCTCATTTTTTATACCTTTTCCGCGGATTTCTTCAACAAGCTTTGTTCTAAGTCCTTTATGTCTGAAATTATCATCCATAGAAAATGTTTTAGCTGCAAAGGTATGTTTCTCTTTGAATGTATAATAAATTGTTGAAAAGTTATTATTTATTTCATTCGAATAGCTAAGAATTCCGGTTATTTTTACGCGAACCTAATTCATACGAATGATCAAATCAGGGATTGTAGCCTCGGAACCTCAAGTAATCCGGATATCAAAGATTGTGAAAAAACTATCAACTTTCAGTTGTACTGCTGTTTATTATCCGCAACTGGCAACAGGGAAACTCCTTTCTTTGAATCGATCTGTTTCGTTTGCAGATTATACTGATTTTTTGTCCGAAGTTGATGCAGTCATTTTTGGAGACACTTGTTATCGCGATTGCTTTGCAATGATTGAAACAGCATTAAAGCTTTCAAAACATGTTTACATTACAGATCCGCTTAACCTGAATGTATCTGAAGCTCGTAAACTGATGAAACTGAACGATGAAATACCATCCGTTTTGCACATTGGAAATTTATCAGATATCCGGATGTATGCGAACTGGCTGAGATCCGAGAACATACGCTGGATAAATATCCGCAGGACCATTTCCGTATGGGATGATTTTGACTACATCATGAAGCATTGCATCTCGCAGATCAATCAACTGAATCGTGGAGAATTAAAAAAAGCTGATGCTTTTCAATTGTCGCTCGACAACAATCAGCGTGAAACGGGAGAGTTGCGAATGGAATTTTTTAACGGACTTGTTATGAATGTGCAGCTCATTCCCAACATTTGGAATGAGGAATATACAACCGAATTGTTTTGGAACAATAATTATTTGAAATTTGATTTTGCAGAGAAAAAATTATATAGCTCTTCTGTCGGAAGTAATCCTAAAACTACTATACCGGATTTAGTTTCTTACAACGGGAGGATAGAAAAAGAATTGTTCGAGTTCGAATCAACAATCCTGAAACCGATGTTAGACAAGGAAAATGTCATTGATAATCGCTTACATCCAATTTTTTTATATCAGTTTATCCAGGAAAAAATCAAAAGGACATTCATTACCTGTTAAAATTATATTAAATTGCTATTTTTGCCCCGATAATGATTGAAAGAAACAGTTAATGCTTGGTTTATTATATCCAAGATGAGCAGACGAATTCAGGTTTTAAAATATGTCATATCCGATTACCTTTCTGCCGGGACAGCCTGGAGTTTGTTTTACGTATTCCGGAAATTGTACATTGAACCTCAAAAGTATGGTTACAAAGTACCCGTTGAACTTGATCAGAAGTTTTACCTCGGGTTAATATTCATTCCATTGTTTTGGTTGGCTTTTTACACAGCCACAGGCTATTACAAAACAGCGTTTCGAAAATCCAGGTTAACTGAACTTGGCCAGACACTTCAAGTTACCATCATCGGTGTGGTCATTTTGTTTTTTACCCTTATTTTGGATGATACTGTTGGGTCCTATAAGAATTACTATTTTTCTTTGTTCACCCTCATGGGAATGCATTTTATTCTTACTTACATTCCGCGATTAATTATAACAACCAACACTGCACATAAAATTCATAATGGTAAACTGGGGTTTAACACCATCATCATTGGCGGAAACGAAAAGGCGGTTGATGTATACAATGAAATTCAAAGCCAGGAAAGATCCACAGGAAATAAAATCGTTGGTTATGTGCATGTAAAAAATGGCAAAAACAATCTCCTTGATGAGCACTTAACGAATCTCGGTGAACTTGATAATCTGGCAAGGATAATCCCTGAAATGAATGTGGAGGAGGTGATTATTGCCATCGAATCGTATGAACACAATAAAATCGGAAAAATCATCAATATGTTGGGTGGATATAAAATAATTATCAAGGCGATACCCAGTATGTATGATATACTTACAGGAAAAGTCAGGATGAGTACTATATTTGGCACTCCGCTCATTGAAATAACCCACAGGCTAATGCCTTACTGGCAGGAACAGGTAAAACGTTTTATCGATATTGTTGTATCTATCCTTGCCATGATTATTTTGCTGCCTCTTTCGTTGTTTCTGATTATTGGAATAAAAATAACTTCAAAAGGACCGGCTTTTTACAGCCATGAGCGCATGGGGAAATATGGTTTGCCGTTTAAGATTTATAAATTTCGGTCCATGTACATTGACGCTGAGAAAAACGGGCCTCAACTATCTTCAAGGAATGATGACAGAATTACATCCATCGGAAGATTCATGCGAAAATCGAGGCTGGATGAGATACCAAACTTTTTTAACGTTCTTATTGGCGACATGTCACTTGTTGGCCCCAGGCCGGAGCGACCATATTTCATCGATCAAATAATGAAAGTGGCCCCGCATTATATCCACTTGCAAAAAGTAAGACCCGGAATCACCTCCTGGGGTCAGGTAAAGTTTGGCTATGCGTCAACCGTTGAGCAAATGGTCAGAAGATTGAAATACGATTTATTGTATATTGAGAATATGTCGTTGTATGTTGATTTAAAAATACTGATTTATACTGCATTGACAATTGTTCGCGGCCGGGGTGTTTAAAACAATTTTGCCGTTTAGGCTGTTTGATACTGTACAGAAAACCCAAAAATTTTTTCGATATGAGTAATAAGAAATTTGCATTGATTTTAGCTGGCTGTGGTGTTTACGATGGTTCTGAAATTCATGAAACAACCTTATCCATGTATGCCATTGCCAGGAAGAATTGTTCGTATGAGATCTTTGCACCGGATGTGGAACAGCATCATGTGGTGAATCACATGACCGGTGATGAAATGGATGAGAAAAGGAATGTTTTAATTGAATCTGCCCGAATTGCAAGGGGCAGGATAAAACCCCTGGACGCTTTTGACGCGTCGCAATTTGATATTCTGCTCATACCGGGCGGATTTGGTGCAGCAAAAAACCTTTCAACGTATGGTTTTAAAGGAATTGATTTAACGGTAAACGAACAGGTTGCAAATGCAATTCGTGAAATGGTAAACCAGGGTAAGCCAATCGGTGCTTTGTGTATTTCACCGGTGATTATTACAAAAGTACTTGGCAATGTAAAACTCACCATTGGTAGTGATGAAACAACAAAAAATGATATTATTGCCATGGGATCAGAGCACGTGGATACAACACACGGGCAGGTAATTGTTGATGAGAAATACAAAGTGGCAACAACACCTTGTTACATGCTTGAAGGTACCATTGATCAAATTGGTTTGGGTGCTGAGAATATTGTGGATAAACTTATTGAAATGGCTGGATAAATATTAAATGACACCCTTCTCAATGCGAACAACAATTTGTTCAATGAGCTGATCCTCACCATCCGGGTCGTACTCTGTTTTAAGGCTTGAGCCAAACAGCCGGGCCAGAGCCTGCCAGAAGAAAGCGGAGAACGACCCTCGGAGTTCTTTAACGAGTTCATATGAGGTGTTTCCTGTTTCACGATCGATGAGTTTAATAAGCAATCGGCCCTGAGAAAGTGTAAGCTTTTTTAACTCGTCTTCATATTCTGCCATTAATTCATCTTCTTTCTGCTTGATGCGTTCTTTTCGTTCACGTTCTGAGTCAATGTGTTTTAATTCTTCATTTAATTCATAAAGCAAATCACCGGCAATTACAGCGTATGGATAGACCCGTTTCAGGTTACGAACCAGCCTGCGGTAGCGACGTTCAGCCCACCAGGAGTCAAAGGTTGGTTCCGGAAAAATATATACCTCCTCAAGAGAAGTAACATACAACGTATCACCATCTATAATGATTCGCTTTAACACACTGACACTATCCGGATTCATTGTATCCTGCGAAATTCCCGATAACATCAGAAAACATGCAACGATGGTAATGATAATGTGTTTCATGTGTTTAAAATTTGT
>CAZAMT010000183.1:0-8207 GCA_964486145.1 uncultured Bacteroidales bacterium | reverse complement strand
GATAAACTCAATAACTTAATTAACTTAGTAACTTAATTATAAACACATGAAATATCATACCAGGTTTTCTTTATTGACTATAATGGTTCTGGGCTTGTTATCAGCCTGTTCTTCTAAAAAAGTTAAACCACCCAACATCCTATTCTGTATTGCTGATGATGCCACGTACATGCATTTTGGCGCTTATGGCTGCGACTGGGTAGAAACGCCTGCTTTCGATAAGGTGGCCCAACAGGGAATATTGTTCATGAATGCATATACACCCAATGCCAAATGTGCACCATCCAGGGCATGCATATTAACCGGACGAAATTCCTGGCAACTGGAAGAAGCAGGCAATCACTGGCCGTATTTTCCGGATAAATTTAAAACCTATGCGGAAGTGCTGACAGAAAATGGTTATCACGTGGGTTTTACTGCTAAAGGATATGCTCCCGGCATTGTTGGAGAAATAAACGGAAAACCGCGCGAACTTACAGGTAAACGATACAGTGACATAAAGTTGGAATCACCAACAAACCATATTTCAAATGTTGATTATTCAGCAAATTTCAAAGCTTTTTTAAACGACAATGAAAATGGTAAGCCTTTCTGTTTTTGGTATGGTTCCACCGAGCCACACCGGCGTTACGAATTTGGTTCGGGTATTGAAAAAGCAGGAAAATCGGTTGACCAGGTGGATAAAGTACCCGCTTTCTGGCCCGATGTAGATACTGTTCGTACAGACATGCTTGATTATGCTTTTGAAATAGAGTGGTTTGACAAGCATTTGGTGAACATGCTTCAAATTCTTGAGGAGAGAGGAGAACTGGACAATACCATCGTGATTGTTACTGCAGATAATGGAATGCCTTTCCCAAGGGTAAAAGGGCAGGCATACGAATATTCCAATCACCTCCCCCTCGCGGTGATGTGGAAAAATGGAATTATTAATCCCGGAAGAATTGTTGAAGATTTTGTAAGTTTCATTGATTTTGCCCCGACCTTTCTCGAACTCGCGGGAGTAAACGGCTTGGAAAAGGGAATGCAGCCTATCACAGGTAAATCTATAACGGATATTTTATATTCCGAAAAATCAGGCAAGGTGAATGCCGAAAGGAATTCGGTTCTGATTGGAAAAGAACGCCATGATATCGGCAGGCCAAATGATTGGGGATATCCTGTTCGTGGAATCGTAACCGAAGAATATATTTACCTTCATAATTTTGAAACCGACCGCTGGCCGGCAGGGAATCCGGAAACCGGATATCTGAACACAGATGGAAGCGCCACAAAAACATTCATCTTAAATCAACGAAGACAGGGTGAAGACATTCGTTACTGGCAATGGGCATTTGGAAAACGTCCATCAGAAGAATTATACCGCGTTGCTGATGATCCGGAGTGTATGAATAATTTGGCAAATGAAGAAGCATTTGAGGAAATAATAAAAGGATTAAAAAATCAGCTTTTTGAACGATTAAAACAAGAAGAAGACCCGCGAATGTTTGGCCAGGGACATGTATTTGACGAGTATGAATATGCTGATAAAAGCGGTGTTGGTTTCTACGAAAAGTACATGAGAGGAGAAGACCTAAACTGGGGATGGGTGAATGATACGGATTTTGAAAAACAGCCTATAGAATAATTTTGATTAAGCCATGAGCAAACTTACATTTTTTATTATTGCAGCAGCCTTCATTCTAAGTGTTTCGTGCAACAGAAAAGCCGAATCCGATTGGGTAAGTCCAAATTTCATTATCATGATTGCCGATGATGCATCATGGAATGATGCGGGTGCTTACGGACATCCAAACATTAAAACTCCGTACATTGATAAACTTGCCGAAGAAGGCATGTTGTTTACCAATGCCTATTTAACAATTAGCTCATGCAGTCCCAGCCGGGCAAGCATCATGACAGGTCAATACCCGCATAACACAGGTGCCGGTTATCTTCATGCACCATTACCGGTAGAGAAACTTATTTTCCCCGGGGAATTGCAAAAGGCTGGTTATTACACGGCTTCTGCCGGAAAATGGCACCTGGGTCCTAAAAGACCGGAGTTTGACACCATTGTTGGAGGAGGTCCAAGCGGGTGTGAAAACTGGTTGGATGTGCTTAAAAACAGGCCCAAAGACAAACCATTCTTTTTGTGGTTCGCAGCCATTGATCCCCATCGGGGATATGAAGAGAACATCATCCCCGAACCACACTCAAAAGAAGATGCCGTTGTGCCTCCATTCCTTCCTGATAATGATTCTACCCGTAAAGATCTATCAATGTATTATGACGAGATTGCAAGACTTGACAGCTACATCGGTGCAGTTATGCAAGAACTGAAAAACCAGGAAGTGGATGAAAATACCATGGTTATTTACATGTCGGATAATGGCAGACCGTTTCCACGTTGTAAAAACCGGTTGTATGACAGCGGCATAAAAACACCGTTTATCGTTCGATGGCCGTCCATCGTTGAGGCAGGAACGGTAACACACAGTTTAATTAGTTCCATTGACATTGCACCCACACTTGTGGAACTTGCTACCGGCAAAATACCGGAACAATTTCAGGGTAATCCCTTTTCTGAAGTTCTTATTGACCGGTTTGCTGAAACAAGAAATGCCATTTATGCCGAACATAACTGGCACGATTACCAGGCACATGAAAGAGCCGTTCGTGATGAAAACTACCTGTACATACGGAATGCATTTCCCGAATTAAATGCTTCTCCCCCAGCCGATGCAGTTCGAAGTCCTACCTATCAAAAAATGATTGCTTTATATGAAAAAGATGCGCTCGAAGAAGACCAAATGGATTGTTTTATCACCCCAAGGCCTGCTGAGGAATTATATGACGTTGTAAATGACCCGTTTCAATTAACAAACCTCGCCGGAAAACCGGAATACAAAAAAATATTGAATGAAATGCAAGAAAAACTGGATACCTGGATTGATAATACCAATGACTCTGTCCCTGACAATCCGATTCCCGACAAATTTGACCGTTGGAGTGGGAAGAAACTCGCGAGGTAATCAGATGTATAAATAAATAGAGATGAGGTATACAAAAGAGAATCCCAACCAACAATTTTTTGATCTGCTGTTAAACAAAGAAATCCTGGTTGGTTATTGCGACAGGAAGGCATACGAGATACCACGATACAAACGCTGGTTTGAAGAATGGTACGAAAAGCAGGAACCAGAAACCTATGTATTGTCGAAAATTGATTTGGAATTTCTGCGTAACCTTGAGGTTATAGTGCTATCAGCAAGTTGGTGTGGCAGTTGTCGGACAGAAATAAGCCGGTTTTACAAAATCCTTGATGTTATGCAGGCATCACCAAAAAAACTGGATGTTATCTACGTAAACAAACAAAAGCAGGTTCCCGGGTTGGATTTGACAGAATACCGGTTTTCGCGCGTACCAACGTTTATCTTTTATATTAATGGAAAAGAAATAGGTAGAATCAACGAAAGGCCGGATGACACGCTGGAGAATGACATTCTAGAAATCCAGCTAAGAAATGGTATCATTTGATCTTTGAATAAAGAAAATTCATAAATTTGATCCAAAATTATTAAAACCTTACAAACTTACCAACATGGATACAAACAGAGGACAAAGTTCAACAGCCGGACAGGGTCTGGGCATCGCCGGCCTGATTTTAGGGATTCTTGCTATTTTAATTGCATTCATTCCCTGTATTGGTGTTTTAGCTGTTGTGCCCGGGGGCGTAGCACTTATTTTAAGCATTATCGGGATGACACAGGCAAACCGGGGAGACGGATCCAAAGGACTGGTGGTTGCAGCATTGGTGCTTTCCATACTAAGTATTGTGGTTGCTATAGCATGGGGAATATTTTTTGCGGGCAGTGCTACGATTTTCAATAAAATCAGTAAAGAAATTAAAACCGAAATTGAACAGGAACTTGGTGAGGATTTTGATGAGGCATTTGATGATTTTGGTAACGAACTGGAAAAAACCCTGGAAGATCTGGAAAGTGATTCCATCATTACAGAAAATGACTGGGGTAAAGAAATTTCAGATGAAGAATTCGAGCGTTTAATGAATGCATATGAAAACGTCATTCAGGATTTTTCACAAATAACCAAATCTGCTGCCGAAAAAGGAAATCTTTCAGCAATCCGGGAAGCTGCAAAAACCTCGATGAAAGCTGCTGCCATTGCAACAAAAATGGCAAAGGTAAAGTTAACAGAAGCACAGCGGGAGAAATTTGAAGAGCTTCAGAAAAGGTACCGTACAACCAATCAAAAGCTTGAAGAAATACAGGAAGAACAGGAGCAGCAATAGATAAAAAACCTTATCATATTGTAAATGTCGTATTTGCCGTGATCATCCTTCTGATGATGATTTATTCCGGCATTTTTTCTGCTGAAAGGAACAATCACCCAATCCCTTCCATTTATACCGGGATTACCGAAGAAGAAAGTCCCAGCGCTGGCTTGTCAAGGGCATTCAGTGAAATTGTGCGATTTAATTTTAAGTCTGCACGAGAATACAACCCTTATGGCATCCGCATTTTTCTGTTTTTTGCAGTTCAATTATTCATGCGTATCACAGGCTCTATAATTACTGTATATCAACCACTTACAAAAACCCAGGTTCTTTCCGATGCCGCGATTTCTTCTCTCCTTTTTATCATTTGTTTTTTCCCGTTTCTAACTTTCTGGAAATTTATGTAATGCCGTTTTTCCATTCGCTCAAGGTGAATGCCTCATTCAGCCGGGCACCTTTTTCAGTATGCATCACGGTGCAACATTCATTATAAATATCGTGCTCAAAAAACAGGGTGTAGTTGTTATCGGCTGCCTCATTTAAAAATTGCTCTTTTTCTTCGAGCGCCCTGGATGGCTCCATATCGTACGCCGTGATCCATGCCAATGGAATATTAGCCACTGCCGGAATAACATCGGCAATGTAAACCAACGTGTGATCATGAAAATGAATAAACGGAACTGCCTGTCCGGCTGTATGACCATGAAACAATTGTATGCGAACATTTTTAGAGATGTGCTTTCCATCGTCAATATACGAAAGCCTGTTGTTTTCCTTTATCGGGAGGATATTTTCTCTCAGAAACGAGGCTTTTTCCCTCGCATTCGGAGTCACTGCCGCATTCCACTGTGTTTTGCTTACATGATACATGGCATTTGGAAATGCCAGCATAAGATTGCCATCATCACCTTTTCGCACTGCACCTCCGCAATGGTCAAAATGCAAATGGGTAAGGATAACATCCGTAATCTCTTCTTCACGGATACCTGTCTTTTCAAGTGAACCTGACAATGTATCCTCTCCGCTCAGGTAATAGTGGCTAAAAAATTTTTCATCCTGTTTGTCACCAATACCTGTATCAATAATGATTTTCTGATTGCCGTCAATAACAAGTAAACTTCGCATGGATAACGTTATCAGGTTTTTTTCATCGGCAGGATATACTTTTTGCCAGAGTGATTTCGGAACAACACCGAACATTGCTCCGCCATCAAGTTTCAAATTCCCGGTTTCCAGTTTGTGAATCTCCATAGAATAATAATTTTAATATTGCAAAGTTACCATCAAGCGTTCGAAATAAAAAGTCATTAAAATTGAATGATGCCAAAATGAGAAAAATTTACATCAACATGTTGAATTTCCGGTGATTCTTATAATTGTAGGGAAAATATTCGTTGTATGCTGAATTAATGGATGGCCCCAGATTTTCCGGGAGACTCCAGTTTCCGTTTTCGTATTGTGATCGATAAATATCAGATCCTCCATAGCCCCCGGGTATATTCGATGCAAAAAACAATACCTGACCATCTTCTGAAATGTTTGGATGAGCCACCGAATAACCATGGATGTTAAATGGTAGCGGGCTGAAATAATCGATCATATTGTTGTTTGGATGTATTTTTTCCATAAAGGCAACGAATCTTTCAGTAAATTTGCGATAATTACATGTTTTTTAATGAATTAAACAGATGAGAAACATGAATGAATCGAGGGGCAAACATATTCATTTTATAGCCATTGGAGGAGCTGCCATGCATAATATGGCCATTGCATTGCATAACAAAGGTTTTAAAGTGACCGGCACTGATGATGAAATTTTTGAACCATCGCGTGGCAGACTTATGAAACATGGGCTATTTCCCGATAAGCCCGGTTGGGATCCTTCGAAAATCACCTCAGAGGTTGACGCTGTGATCCTGGGAATGCATGCACGAAAAGATAATCCCGAGCTACTGAAAGCTCAGGAACTGGGATTAAAAATATACTCATACCCGGCGTATATTTTTGAGCAAACACAAAACAAAAAACGTGTAGTCATTGGCGGAAGTCACGGAAAAACAACCATTACTTCCATGGTCATGCATGTTTTGAAAAGTGTTAAAATTCAGTTCGATTACCTTGTAGGCTCCATTGTTGAAGGATTTGATACTATGGTGAACCTCGAACCCGAATCGGAAATTGCAGTTATTGAAGGAGATGAATATTTATCATCACCATTGGACCCGTCACCGAAATTTCATCATTACAAACCACATATTGCTGTTCTCACAGGCATTGCATGGGACCATGTAAATGTATTCCCTACCTTGGAAAACTATCATCAGCAATTTGACTTGTTTATAAACCAAATTGAACAGGGAGGAAAACTGTTTTATTATGAAAATGACCCGGTATTAAAGGAAATGGTGGAAAAATCCCGGGCACCAATTAAAAAAGTGGGATATACCATGCATCCTGCCAAAATCAATCAGAACCAAACAACCCTGTTGCATGATTCGCATGAATATGTCATCAATTTTTTTGGCAGGCACAACCTTCAAAATGTTATGGCTGCAAAATTGGTATGCCAACAGGTAGGCGTAAATGATCCGGAATTTTATCAAGGCATCGCATCATTTACAGGTGCCGGTAAGCGCCTTCAGTTAATCGCAGAAAATCAACACTCCAAAATGTTTTTGGATTTCGCGCATTCCCCGTCTAAATTAACGGCAACCATTGAAGCTGTTCGTGAGCAATATCCGGATAAGAAACTGATAGCCTGCATGGAGCTGCATACATTTAGCAGCCTTCAGCAGTCGTTTCTTCATCAATACAAAGATTCAATGAAAAGCGCTGACGTTCCTATTGTCTTTTATCTTCCTGATACAGTCAGGCATAAGAAACTGGAACTTTTTAATCCGGATGACGTAATGAATGCGTTTAATGATCAAAGGATAATGGTTGTAAACAATGCCAAACAATTGCATGATAAATTGATGTCGGATGATTACCGAAATACCATTTTGCTATTAATGAGTTCAGGCAATTTCTCCGGAATTGATCTGAAAGCACTCGCGAACAAATTTATATAACCAACATAACTTTAATCTAACAATTATATGGAAATTAAGGGAACCGCCGTTAAATCAATCAATGAATTTGTAAAATCAAAATTTACTTCAAGGCACCAGGAATGGATCAACAGCATGGAGGAAGACAGCCGAAAAATTTTTGCTTCAGCCATTTACGCAACCAACTGGTACCCGGTTGAGGTTGGTGCCGTAGATCCCACAAAGCAAATAGCCACGCTTTTTTACGCGGGTAACTATCGCAAAGCAGCCTGGGAGAGCGGCAGATACAGTGCAGACAGTGCACTATCGGGCGGGATATACAAATTTTTTGTAAAGGCATCTTCACCAAATTTTATCATATCGCGTGCCAACCGGGTATTTACTACATATTACCGGCCATGTGAAATGAATGTTGTTGAAACCGGGTCACACCGCGTTGTTGTGCATATCGAAAGTCAGGAAAAAATGGATGAATTGGTTGAGCTCAGGATTGCCGGTTGGATGGAAAGGGCTCTTGAAATTTCGGGGTGCAAAGAATTAAAAGTTGACATTCCAAAGTCATTTTCGAAAGGTGATGGCCTTACAAGGTTTGACATGCGATGGTCATAAAAACCTGTCGGAAAATGGCATAAAATTTTTGAAATAAATGTTTGATAGATAAAAAAATCTATTACTTTTGCAATCCGATTTCGGGAATAACCGAAAGATGGTCCGTTCGTCTAGGGGTTAGGACGCCAGGTTTTCATCCTGGTAACAGGGGTTCGATTCCCCTACGGACTACGAAAAGCCACTGATATTCAGTGGCTTTTGTGTTGGTGGGGAACTTGTTGTATAATATCCTTATACATTGAATTAGCCTTATTAATTAACTTCGTTGA
>CAZAMT010000182.1:0-8209 GCA_964486145.1 uncultured Bacteroidales bacterium | reverse complement strand
CGATGGGATATCAGATGGAGAAGAAACAACACGCAAAGCTTTAAACCTCCATTTTGCAACCTTTTGTATTCATTCCCTGTCCTCACTTAATCACATTCTTCAAAACTTTTATCATATTGCGTCATTGCTTTCATGCTCATACCCATGCTGGAGAACCCGCCATCATGATACAGATTTTGCATAGTTACTTTTTTAGTTAGATCTGAAAACATTGTAACACAGTAATTTGCACAATCCTCCGAATTTGCATTGCCCAACGGCGACATGCGTTCAGTGAAATCAATAAGCGAATCGATTCCTTTCACTCCGCTCCCTGCAGTTGTCATGGTGGGTGACTGTGAAATGGTATTGATCCTTATTTTTTTATCTCTGCCATAAATATACCCGAAACTGCGTGCAATAGATTCCAGCAACGCTTTGGCATCGGCCATGTCATTGTAACCATACAGGGTGCGTTGAGCAGCAACATAGGACAGGGCTACTACCGAACCCCATTCATTGATTGCATCCAGTTTTCTTGCAATGTATAAAACCTTATGAAATGATAACGCAGAAATATCTATTGTTTTTTGATAGAAATCGTAGTTCAATCGATCGTAGGACAGTCCTTTGCGTACGTTGGGAGACATACCAATGGAATGTAAAATAAAGTCGATTTTACCACCAAGAACGTCCATGGATTTTTTAAACAAATTTTCAAGGTCGTCAGGATCGGTTGCATCAGCAGCTATAACCCTGGCATTACATTTCTCTCCAAGCGCGTTAACATCTCCCATGCGAAGGGCAACCGGGGTGTTTGATAACGTAAATTCAGCACCTTCTTCATAAGCCTTTTCAGCGACTTTCCAGGCAATTGACTTATCATTTAACGCACCAAAAATAATCCCTTTCTTACCTTTCAATAAATTGTAAGCCATAATCAATGTAATTTTAATTAAGGCTGCAAAGATAAGCGGTCTAACAGAAAATCTGTATTTTTCATGAAGAAATTCAGCCTAAGTAAAAATTAGGGTCGGGAATCAATGAAATATAAATGCAATCACTTACTGATTTCTGTTCAGCAATTCATCTGCATTTCTGTAAGCGGCCTCGCTGAGGTTTTCTCCACTCAACATCTGAGCAATTTCAGTGCGTCGTTCATCTAATGTCAATCGTTTTATCCTGGAATTAATCTGACCATTTAAATTCTCCTTATACACTTTATAATGATATTGACCTTTGCTGGCAACCTGCGGCAAATGCGTAATATTAAATACCTGCCTGTTTTCGGACATTTGACGAATAATGTTACCTACTTTATCTGCCACTTCACCTGACACCCCTGAGTCAATTTCATCAAAAACGATGGTTGGCATCTTTACTTTTTCAGCCATCAATGCTTTTAAACTAAGCATTAACCTTGATAGTTCTCCTCCCGATGCAATCTTCGAAAGCTCTTTTGCATCATTTCCGCTATTTGCGGAGAACAAAAATTTAATGCCGCTTTTGCCGAATAAATTGAATTTTTCATGTTTTGTCAATTCAACTTTAAATGTTCCATTGGGCATTCCCAGTTGCTTTAAATGCGTATTGACAACTTTTTCAATTCCGGGAATCGCAGCTATCCGCTGATCATCAATTTCATTGGCAATGGAATCAACGATTTGTTGTTGGCGATCAATCGCCTTCATCTTTTCCTCTTTATGAAAATCAGCATCTTCCAGGTTGGCAAGTTTTTCCTGAACATCAGCTTTTATCCGGAGAAGTTCTTTCGTGGTACTTACCTGGTATTTCAGCAATAAACGATTGATGGAATCCAGGCGATCACGGATATATTCAAGTTGATGGGGATCAATATTTACAGATTCTGCAGCAAATTCCACCTCATGGGCAATATCTTTCAGTTCGAGGTAAACCGATTCCAAACGCTTGTATACATCCACCATTTCAGGCAAAAACTTACTGGTTTTTTCAATCAATGATATTGCGTTTTTTAGTTGAGCCAATGTATTCAAGTGTTCACCGCTAAAGGTCTCTGTAGTCTGTCCCAAATTTAGCTTAATTTCTTCAGCATGTGACAACTTCTCCAGTTCCTCGTCGAGTTCAACCTCTTCCCCCTCCTTCAATTTGAGTGCTTCCAGTTCATCAAACTGAAATTGCAAAAAATCTTTTTCCTCTTTGTATTTTTCTGTTTGAACAATCAATTGCTCATACTCCCTCTGTAGAGATGTTAACTGATGATACTCTTCACGAAATTTGCTCAAAATCATTCCATTTTCTGCATAGGTATCTACCACCTCAAGCTGGAAATCATCAGTGCTTAATTCCAGCGTTTCGTGTTGCGAATGGATATCCACCAATTTTTCACCCAATACCTTTAGTACTCTTAGATTCACAGGTGTATCATTGATAAAAGCACGTGATTTACCGTTGGAATTGATTTCACGACGAATGATTGTATTTTCATCATAGTCAATTTCAAAATCTTTAAACATTGCTTCCAGATTGTAAGCGGTAATTTGAAAATTTCCTTCAACAATGCATTTTTGTTCAGGAATGCTCAGGACCGTTGTATCTGCACGCTGGCCGAGTAACAATGACAAAGCACCCAGTAAAATTGATTTTCCGGCTCCCGTTTCTCCGGTAATAATCGAAAATCCGGTTTGAAAATCAATTTCAAGGTCCTTTATCAACGCGTAATTTTTTACAACAAGAGATGTAAGCATACAGGTTTTATTTAATCTGCAAACTTAACTAAGATTTATCATAAATATAATCAAACGGCATTTAACCGCCAATATAAATTCTATTGCTTGATAATTTTTTCGTATTTACCTGAGTTGGATGGATCGATTTCGGAAAGTATAATGTACACTTCATTTTTTTGTTGCACCTGTCCTTCGGAGAAAACATTCACAAACTCATCTGATTTAGCGTCGAAAACCACCCGGAGTGGATAAAGAAAAGGATCCGGCTTTTCCCGAAACACTTCCTGTAATAGTTTCAAACTTTCAGCAATTTCGTTTCTACCCTGCTCAGGTTTGGCATCCATCACATCCAAACCATGACGGTGATACCTGTAGTAAAACCGACGCACGTTTTCATAGTCTTCATCAAGCAGGTTTGTTACAAACCAGTACCGGTTTTTGCGGGTTGTACTCTCATAAGCTTTCCAGCCTTTTTCCGGAGCATTTTGCGCATTGTTCACAATTTGTTCTGCCATCTGATAAAATTGTGCTCCTCCCTCGGGAGCAAACGTATCATAATCTATGGCCAGGATAATATATGCATAATATGCCAGCAAAGATGTTAAATTAGACATATGTGATGTCGGATTAAATTCCAGGGGCTGAAATTCAACATACCTGAAATGAATATCATTGTCTTTATAATTAAGAAGGGTAGAATAGTATGATGAATTAAAAACAGGCCTTCGCACCTGGATTTGTACTTCACCTTTAAATTCATCTGCAGAAACTTGTTCTGTTATATTGAACATGATGTTGCATTCTATCCGTTCGTCAGGTAAAAATTTGTGGTCGGTCCAGTTTCGGTTGTTCATGAATTCAAAAATGGCTGTTTGCAATGTTTCAAAAACCTGTTTGTTGGTTCCCTGAACTTTCTGGGAAACTACCTGAACATTGCATTGCAATTCCTGGGCATGAATTACAAATTTTGAAAAAACGAATATGAAAGAAATGATTAATCCGGTCCTCATTTTTCTGGCATTAATTGAGCAATTTTTTTTAAAATATCCAAAGCAACTGCTTTCTTATTTTTCAACTCATATTTATCTATATTATTGTGTTTATCAATGATGGATATTTTGTTTGTATCGGATTTAAATCCGGCGCCGTTATCATTCAGGGAATTTAATACTATCACATCAAAATTTTTTCTTTCGAGCTTTGCACAGGCGTTTTCAAGTTCATTTTCAGTTTCAAGGGCAAATCCTATGAGAAGTTGATGTTCTTTTTTGTTTTTCCCAAGATAAAATGCAATATCCTCTGTTTTTGTCAATTCAATGGAAAGATTCCCTTGTTTGCTTTTTATTTTTTGAGTGGATACAGATTTTGGTGTATAATCAGATACAGCAGCAGCCAAAATTGCGATATCATACGATGCCATATGATTTTTAACCATTTGAAACATTTGATCAGCATTTTCCACCGGTAAACTTATAATTCTGCCATCAGAAAGCGAGAGTTCCGACGGTCCTGAAATCAGGGTTACCTCTGCACCAGCAAAAGCCAGGTGCCCGGCAATGGCATATCCCATTTTACCTGAAGAATGATTTCCGATAAATCTTACCGGGTCCAATGGTTCGTAAGTCGGACCGGCAGTTAGCAATACCTTTTTTCCTTTGAATTTTGATATTTCGGGGTAATCAAGATGTGCAAAATAATTATCAAGATATTCAACAATACATTCCGGTTCCTGCATTCTTCCTTTTCCTGACAATCCACTGGCAAGATCACCGGTTGACGCTTCAATAATATTTGCTCCATCCTGCAATAGTTGCCGAACGTTTCGCTGGGTAGTGGCGTGCGCGTACATATCCAAATCCATGGCGGGAGCTATTATCACCTTTTTTCGAATGGACAAAAAGGTAGTCAGTAGCAGGTTATCTGCAATACCATTGGCCATTTTAGCCATGGTATTTGCGGAAGCCGGCGCAATCAGCATCGCATCCGCCCACAAGCCCAGTTCAACATGGCTGTTCCAATCGCCATTTTCAGGATTATAAAATTCAACCAAAACCGGATTCTTTGCCAGTGTGGCCATTGTAAGCGGTGTAATGAATTCTTTAGCGAGCGGCGTCATTATCACTTTAACATTTGCACCGTTTTTAACAAGTAACCTAACAAGAATAGCAGCTTTGTAGGCTGCTATACTTCCTGTTATTCCAAGAATAATATTTTTATCTTTCAACATAGAAAGAAAGATGATTGATTTATTCGGCCCTGCGAAAATAAACCTGTCCTTCTGTAAATTCCTGCAACGCGATCAAGGTTGGTTTGGGCAATCGTTCATAAAATTTGGAAATTTCAATTTGCTCACGGTTTTCAAAAACCTCCTCGAGGTTATCGGTATAATAAGCAAATTCTTCCAGTTTTCTGTTTAATTCCTGTTTGATCTCAACAGATATCTGGTTTGCGCGTTTTGATACGATAACAACGGTCTCGTAAATATTTCCGGTATCCGTTTCTAACTTATCAGTGTCGCGTGTAATGGTTGTTACAGGTGCTTTTGACTTTTTGTAATCTACTGTCATGTTCATATTATCAAATTAATTACTTGCTTGTTGATTCAAATTAAGGATTAGAGCTGTTTGCTCGTATATTTTTCTAACTTCTCTGATGTGTTCACTTTCGGGAAATTCAGCAACAAATGAATAATACTCATCCAGGGTTTCCTGGAAACGTTCTCTTTTTTTACTTTCCACACTGTTCTCGGCAAGTAAGAAGTGTGATTTTAAAATTAAATATTTAATTTCTTCTCTGAATTTGGTGTCGGGATATTCAATTAAACTGTTATTTAAAGCTATAATGGAGGCTTTGTAATCGCCCAGGTCATAATATAATCTTGCACTTAAATAAGATTTTTCAACCAATTTGTTTTGCAATTCCCGTATGATTTTGATGGCTTCATCCTGCCGATCACTGTTTGGGTATTGGATCATAAACAACTGAAATGCTTCAATAGCTTTGAATGAACTTTCCTGGTCCAGGGTTGGTCTGGGGGAGTTTTTGTAGTGACAATAAGCATGCAGGAATTCAGCATCTTCTGCAAACGGACTGTTTCCGTAAATGGTTGCAAAATTTTTAAAATGATGCCCTGCCAGCAAATAATCTCCCATTTTGTAGTTACACATGGCATGGTAAAAATTCACTGAATCGGCTTGCTGTGTTCCCCGATACACGGGCATCAACTGCTCAAACAGGTTCATTGCTTTTGAATAATCCTCTTCATAGTAGTATTCAAATGCCTTTTCATACTTCAATTTGTAATCGCTGCTCTTAAGCAATTTTTCATAACCACTACATGAACCTGTAACGATCAGAATAACAATCGCATAAAATAAATTATATCTTTTTAAAAACATCCGGCAAAGGTATAAAAAATCATTAAAATAAATGGCCATTATCTAACAAGCTTTCTCAATCATTTCAAACAAATTTCGAGCCAATGAATAAATCCCTGAATTTTTTCGATTTAATCGCGTTGTGTGGCCCTTTTTTTATTGATGGATTTGAGCAGTTTCTCTCTTTTCTTCGTGTTCTTATACCCTTCCTTGTTACGTTCTAATATCTGGTAACTGCACGGTGCGAAGGTTCGCTTACGCTTTTTTGTTGGATAACATCCAACTGAAAAAACCATAAAAAAAATAAACACAACGAAAAGTAATAACTTTATTCTTTGATGTGTCATTCGCATAATGTTAAAATTACATGATCTAATCTACAGCTTTTATTTATACGTCCCTGAGCAATCAAACGTTATTCATAAACATTAATTGTGCTAATAATCAGTTTATGTTCTATAAAAAAAATATATTTTTGTGTCGAACTGTTTTTTAACCAAAATTTAATGTCGTGGATATATTTAATAAGATAGAAAGAGATAAAGGGCCACTTGGACAATATCAAAAAGATGCACACGGTTATTTTATGTTTCCAAAGCTGGAAGGAGAACTCTCTCCCCGGATGAAATTCAGGGGGAAAGATGTATTGGTATGGAGTCTAAACAATTATATCGGACTGGGGAATCACCCCGAAGTCAGAAAAGCAGACGCCGATGCAGCAAAAGAATATGGTTTGGCTTATCCGATGGGGGCTCGAATGATGTCAGGGCAAACCAGTAAGCACGAAGAACTGGAGAATAATCTGGCTGAATTTGTAAGCAAAGAAGATTGTTTTTTATTGAACTATGGTTATCAGGGCATGGTTTCCATTATTGATTCACTGGTTGATCGCAAAGATGTAATCGTATACGATTCTGAATCACACGCGTGCATCATGGATGGGGTTTTCCTTCACAAAGCCAAAGGTGGAAAAAGTTTTGTTTTCCCGCATAACGACATGGCTAAGTGTGAAAAAATGCTATGTTTCGCCACCAAATGGGCGGAAGAGAACGGAGGCGGCATCCTGGTTATTACCGAAGGTGTATTTGGTATGGCAGGTGACCTCGGAAATTTAAAAAGCATTGTTGAATTGAAGGAGAAATTCAATTTCCGTTTGCTGGTTGACGATGCACATGGATTTGGAACTATGGGCAAAACAGGTGCCGGAACCGGTGAACATTTTGGTGTTCAGGATCAAATTGATATTTATTTCTCAACATTTGCAAAATCAATGGCAGGCATAGGCGCATTTGTTGCAGCCGATGAAAAAATCGTTGATTTCCTGAGATACAATATGCGCTCCCAAACGTTTGCCAAGTCATTGCCCATGCCAATGGTAATAGGCGCGTTGAAACGTCTTGAACTTCTCAAGACGAAATCCGAACTACGGGAAAACCTTTGGAAGATTGTTAAAAAACTACAAACCGGTCTTAAACAAAAAGGATTTAACCTGGGTGATACCGAATCTCCGGTAACGCCGGTCATTCTTGAGGGTAATGTTCCAGAAGCAACCAACATTGTTTTGGATCTCCGTGAAAATTATGGCATATTTTGTTCGATTGTAGCCTACCCGGTAGTCCCCAAAGGAACTATTCTGATACGAATCATCCCTACTGCCGTCCATACGGAACAAGATGTGGATGAAACAATAGAAGCATTCGCGCAGGTAAGGGAGAAATTAAATGCAGGTAAATATGCTTCCGAGAAGATCGCGGCATTTTAAAAGATGACCTGATTTAAAACAAAAAACCCTCTTGTAATTATTACTTGAGGGTTTTTTGTTTGTTTTAAATATTCATGTTAATACTCATCTTCATTGAAGAAAAAATCGTCTTTACTTGGATAATCAGGCCAAATATCTTCAATACTTTCATAAATTTCTCCTTCATCTTCGATTTCCTGCAGGTTTTCAATAACCTCCAGAGGTGCACCTGAACGGATGGCAAAATCAATTAACTCATCTTTGGTTGCCGGCCAGGGTGCATCTTCCAATTTCGAAGCTAATTCAAGTGTCCAATACATAGGTTTAATATATTAAGTAGGTTACTGTTTTTTAAAATTTCGCAAATATATACAAATAAAATTATCAATTGCTAATCAATATTA
>CAZAMT010000181.1:0-8266 GCA_964486145.1 uncultured Bacteroidales bacterium | reverse complement strand
GCTCCCGCGCGATTTAAAATGAACCAGCTTTAAATAATGGTAGAAACGTAATACCATTTTCAGGTAATTCACCATATTTATCTTCTGTAAAAACATAGGCCTTTTTAACACCCGGAAATGAATCTAACAAAAGATGAAGGCTTTTTAAACTTCTTGACTTTCCACTTTTGACTTCAATCGGTATTATTTCACTTTCTTTTTCAATTAAATAGTCGGTTTCTGCACTACTTCCACGTGCTTCCCTGCTCCAGTAATACAATTCCCTGTTTGTTGTGCAGCGAAGTTCCTGACCAACAAATTGTTCAGCCATTTTACCGTTATAGGCGGAAGTAAACTTCTTCTTACTAATGGTTTTATCAGAATAGTAACCACATAAATTGGACATAAGACCAATATCTAAAAAAACTGTCTTAAACCTTTTTTCTGATGCCCCTGCACCAAGTGGCAGACCCGCAGGCGATGTTGCTCTTACTTTTGAAAACAAGCGTGCTTTTTCCAATAATTCAAAAGCTTTTTTAATAGTCGGGTTGGTGTAATTGTCATCCAGCTTTGAATATTTTATTTGCTCTCCTGTTTTTTGGGCAACAGCAGACAAAACTGAGTTCAAGCACCGCTTGTCAGCATGTCCGGCGTATTTCGAGAAGTCTTGTCGGAAGGTCGCAATTAAATCAGTTTGAATATTGATGGCCTCCAACATACTTCCGGTATTTAAGAATGTACTAACACATTCAGGCATCCCGCCGACAATGAAATAATTGTACATTTCAGTATTGACCATTTGCATTACATTCGAATATAATTGCACCCCTGATTGCAATAATTTCTCTGCTAATAAATCTTTACCGCTTGCAATTAGAAATTCCTCGAAACTCATGGGGTACATATACAACATTTGTAATCTGCCAACAGGAAATGAAATATCTTTTAAGGCAAATTCCAATAATGAACCTGCAGCAATAACATGTAACTCCGGGTTTTCTTCATAGAAATATCGCAATGCTATAATTGCTTTTGGACACTCTTGAATTTCGTCAAAAAAAAGAAGGTCTTTACCTGGTATTATCTTTTTATTAACCACTAATTCCAGTTCGGCAATTATTCTTTTACTATCCAGGTTTTGCTCAAAAATTGAATGAATTTCGGGATATTTTTCAAAATTGAAAGCATGTATATTTCCATTGAAATGAATTTGTCCGAATTCCATAATGGTAAATGTTTTCCCAACCTGTCTGGCTCCTCTTACTAAAAGAGGTTTTCTTCTTTTGTTGGCTTTCCAATGTTTAAGTTTTTCAATAACTTTTCGTTGCATTCATTTCAAATTATAATGTAAATATAAATTATAACATTTAAAAAATCAAGGATTATATTATAATTGCAATTTAAAAAATCAAGGTTAAAATATTTTATACCTCAGATATCTGTGCCCACTGTGTACTTTAACGGCATGGATCCAGGGTCATTTTAAAATCAACATCAACGCTGGCGCCGCTGGCAACGATTTGCCAAAAGATTATCCCGTTGAAATAATCGGTAGCTGGAAATAGTGCCGGAATGTTTGCCGGAATTGCAATATAATTGAGCGAATTAACAACGCGAAATAATGAGCCGTAAATGCAAATTTCCTGCCTGCCCGGCAGGCATAATCCCGTTTAAAAACTCCTCTACCCCTCGTTTGCAGACAAGGGAAGGTGAAGTAAGCGTAAGGCTTACCCCCCGGGATAGTTTCGATTCGTTTTGTTTGGCTTTGTTGCCATTGGCGGTAGCCAGCAGTTCGGCCGTTTCATCTGTAAGTGGCTGAGGCATATATGTTCCGGACAAATCAGTATAAAAAACCAAAAAGCCAGAGAGGTATTTTTTTCCCGCTTCCGCCTTTTATTCCATCAGCAGCAAGGTATGCATTGGGAATTCCCTTTATTTGTTCTGTTGTTTTTGAAGGGCCTCCTATTTCAAATGTATAGGCATCGTCTATGGTAAAATCACCAAACCTTGAAGAAGTAACCTGATGTCTTACCTCAGACTGACTAAAAAAAAAGGTTTCTCTTAAATTGCCGGTATCGGGTTTGTTTTCAGACAATAACCAGGCAAGATTGGTATTCTGGAGATAGATTTTTTCCGGTTTTTGAAGATAGCTCATCCCTTTTGTTTCGCGTTTCAATAACGAAATAATCCGGGCATGGGCCAAAAGATCAAGTATTTTAAGTATGGAATTGCGTGGTACATTTATCCTTTCCGAGATTTTGGCAATATTGGGTGTAAAAGGTACGGATTGGCTAATGATATAAAGCAGTTTTTTCATGTTACGAACAGTGGTATAGGAAAGGTCCTCAAAAGGGGCTATGTCTATATCGAGAACCAGGTTAGTAGTCTCCTGAAGTTTTTGGCCATAAAGGTTAATTCCCTCTTTGAAAAAAGGATAATAGCCATGCTGCATATATTCTTTAAACGTTTTATCCATATCGGTTCTGTCATAGTAATCTGCAGAGATTTCATGATGATACTGTATTGAATCGGATAAATTTATCTGAGGAAATTTCTGTTGATATGCCAATTCCAGAAACTCGCGAAAAGATAGTCCGGGAAGGTAATAGGTCACTGCCCTTCGTGAAAGATCAGCCTGACCTTTGTTAACTTCCAGTACAGAAGAACCCGTTGTTACTATCGTTATATCAGGATAATTATCGTAGCTGTTTTTCAGGTCTTTTGACCAATGTTGATATCGGTGTACCTCATCCAGAAAAAAATGCCTGTAACCTTTTGTATAAAGTGTATCAATTAATTCTACCAGGCGATAAGTTTCAAAGTAAATATCGTCCAGGCTCAGATATATTGCTTTTTCTTTGAGCTCTTTTACACGCTGCAGCAGAAATGTGGTCTTTCCCGTTCCCCGATGTCCTTTAATAAGCACTAATGGTTGACTCCAATCAATTTCTGAATACAAAAAGCGTTTGAATTCCGTTTTTACTGCTTTTGCTTTTTTTTGTGACAATTTTATCAATCGCTCCATCTTTTTGCTTTTTAGAGATAGCAAATATACAAAATGTTAATTGTAAAAAGCAAAAATTGATTTTGTTCATTTAAAAAAGCATCAAAAATACCCTGCTCCCGCGCGATTGCATCGCGTGGCTCTGCTTAGCAACAATAACTCCATCCAGAATCCCTTACTCCCCAGAATGATCGGCTGCGCTACAGAGATTGAGTAAATTTCTAACTTAATATCCAATTACCTTGTCCACCAGTTCTTTCAAATGGTTGCAGGCTTTATCGCGGATGATTATCGATGCGTTGTTTTCGGCTTTGTCGCCGTTGGCCGTAGCCGGCAGGTTGACCATTTAACCGTTAGTTGTGGCAGCGGCCTCCTGTTGAGAAAGGACGGACCCGATAGCGCTTAGTACTCCCCGATAAACAATAATATCTATTGGTTTGGTCTAAAAATCCTTCAAACTGCTGATTTTTGTCGTTTTCACCCCTAACTCCCTAAAGGTAAACGGTTAAAAATCAGCAGTTTCAAGAAGTCCCCTTTAGGAGATTTAGGGGTAAGGTGGCTTTTATAATAACCGGCCACATTTTTTGCTGAAAACTTATTTCGCACATTATCAAGTACAATCCTGTAAGCTGATTCTATCGTATATTCAGCAATATGCAACACACTAAAACTATCTTCCTCGTTTATCTTCCAACACATCAATAACTTTCTGTATTGCCATCTGCACTTTTTTATAATCAATCTGTTGCCATGCTTTCAGCAGGGGAATGAACTCCGGGTTATTCGTGTTTTTAATTTTTTCGATTAACAGTAAAATCATTTCCCGGTTTCGGTCTTTTAAATCAGCAACAAAACCGTAGTCCTTTCCGGGTAAAAGACTTTGGAGCATTTGCAGAAGTTCGTTGGTATATGTTTCCTGTTCGATTTCCCAGCCCTTTTTGCTAAATACAATTACAGGCAACTTGCCGGAATATATTATTTCGAGATAATCGTTTTCTATCGCCCAGTCGATGCGTTTTGTAATTTCAGGCGAAGATAAATGGCAATAAAATCCATATACCGGACATTTGTCCAACCCGTGTTCCAAAAGCTTTTTATCTTTTGAGCCTTTAAGGATTTTCGTCAGCATGCTTCTTCCGCCTGTTGCAATCAGTTCATCAGCAGCACGAAGTATCGCCTTTATTTCTTCGGAAGACAAATCTTTTATCCCGCGAGAATCGAGCTGGTATTCTATTTGAGGTTTCTTCCTTCCCATTTTGTTCTTGACAAAGTTAGTGGTTTTTACATATTTTTGACAAAGTTCGTAATCCTGATGGAACTGAAATTCCACTGCTGTTTGAATTTGGCCGGTACATATTCTTTACAGCTTCGTATAACCTTTCCATCCGCTCTTTCAGATGGGTGTGGGCTTTGTCGCGAAAGGTATTCGATTTGTTTGAAAACCGGTTAATAAAAACTGAATAAAAAAAAGGCTGCTTTTTTTGACCGAAAACACAAAAAGCTTATCATTGAATAATTTGTTTACCAATTTTGAAAATCGAACTGGATGGGTACCGAAAACCACCACATAAAAGAGCATATTAACCGACACATAAATTTTTATACATCGGAGGCGATTGCCGGCCGTGGCCGTCAATTGTATAAAAAGGGCAAGGTTTTTTTCGACGACTATAACGAAAAAACCGATAGCTGGAAGTTTACCGTTTTGGGTTCCCAAAAATACCAGGTTTTGGTAAAAGGAGTAAATAAAAAAGACATACAAACCAGTTGCACCTGCCCTTTTGAATGGGGAAGAATATGCAAACACACCGTGGCAGCTTTACTTTTTGTGGCCGATAACCTGGGTGAGCAATCCGTTTTGCAAGATCAAACACAACAGGCAGATACGTTACCGGTGACCAACAAAAACAGAAAAAACTCAGGGTTTGAAATTCCGGATTATCAGCATATCGACATTGACTTTGTAAAAAGAAATACTTCTCCGCGTGTTCTGAATCAACTGATGTATTACAGCAATTTTAAATTGTACAATTCTGTTAAGATTACCAATGAATCGTTATCCTTTATTTCCGGCATTGCAGAGGCCAACGTAACCTTTTACAAAGAGGATGGGAAAGTGTATGTAACATCGACCCGTGCGTCAAACTCATCAAAGTTGACACCCGACGAAGCGCATTGCCTTAAAATTATTGCCAATTCTCCAATGCCCAATTTGCTGGATGAAGTTTTTAGCGGAAGGATTGCGGCAAAAGAGAAGGAAAAATTGGACAGGTTCGGACTGCCCGAAAATACCGACTTCAACGAATACTTTACTTACATTTTTACAGAACAGGACGGGTTGATGTTTTATCCTTCGAAAAAAGGGGTGGGGTTGCTCCCGGTTAAAGAAGACAGCAATCATCCTGTTGCCCATTTGCTGGAAGAATTGAACAGCGATAAATTGTTTCTAACCGAACTTCCGAAAAAATCAGAAAAACGGGAACTGGGTTTTGTGTTGAAAAAAGGGTTCCGTTTTTACAGCAGTTACGAAGGTGGATACAACGATTTTTATGATGATGACAGGAATGAACAGTACCAAATAGTGCCCATTGCGGGAAAAACCCGTAAAAATGATCCAACCCGGCTGGCCACCCACATCAAAGAATACGATGAGGAAATGGATGACCGGTATATTATCGACAAAACCGAAAATGCAGAAAAACTTTTGCGCTTAATCGATGAAATTGAAAACAGTTTAGGTACCGATTTTCAATTAATGCAAAAGGCTTTTGGCTATCTTCAAAACGAAAAGTTTGTGTATGGGTTGGCTGACAGTGGGTTTAAAATCAGAAAAAAGGATATGCTGGATATTACCCTGTCTCATGAGCCGGCGGATGCGATTTTTGAAGTTTCGAAAAAAAAGGGGTTTTTAACGCTGGATTTAAAAATCAAATTGGGGGAAGAATTGAAAAAACGCAAAGTTTTCGGATCTAAACCCGAAGACAACTATATTTTTACATCCGGCACAACTTATTACTTTGCAAGAAGCGAAAAGGTGGCGCAAATGATTGCCGAATTCCCCGAAATGGTAAAAATGGTCGATTCTTTTAAAGACGAATTCTTTAATCATTTGGTGGAACCAGTTTCTGAGAATTTTGAAGTACAGTTTAAAAGTGGAACCTTTAAAAGCGAAAGCGTTGAACTGGATTTTCAAAAAAAACAATTATTTCTGTCGGAACAGGATGAATATGTGGTTTTTACCCCCCGGGTGGAATACGATTACAATGTTTCCGCGGTTTTAAAGTCTACGGGAAATATCCTTATGAAAAACGGAGATGCAATAACTGAATACAAACGAAACTTCGAACTCGAAAACGATTTTCTGGATTCGCTTGCCGAATTGCACCCCGGCTTTGAAGAACAGAAAAACAAGAAGCAGTTTTTCCTTCATTACAGCGATTTTACAAAAGATATGTGGTTTTACCGGTTTTTCGACCAATTGCAGACATTGAATGTGGAAGTGTTTGGTTTGAAAGAGTTGAAAAAATTCCGGTATTCGCCCTACAAAGGTAAAATCAATACATCGGTAACATCGGGCCAAGACTGGTTTGAAGTGGATATTTCAGTAAGTTTTGGCGATAATCATGTTACACTGAACGACATTAAAAAAGCGGTGCTCAACAAACAGCGCTACATTCAGTTAAAAGACGGTTCGGCGGGTATTTTGCCGTCGGAGTGGTTGCACAAACTCGAAAAATATTTCAGGCACGGCGAAATCAAAAATGACAAACTGGAAATATCGAAACTGCGGTTTTCGGTAATTGACGAGTTATTTGACAATATCGATGATACGGGCATTTTGCAGGAAATTGCTGAAAAAAGGCAGCGCTTAAAAAATTTTACCAATATTAACGAAACCGAAGTCCCCGGGCAGATTACAGCTACCTTGCGGCATTACCAGAAAGAGGGGCTGAACTGGCTGAATTTTCTGGACGAAATGCAGTGGGGCGGCATCCTGGCCGATGACATGGGACTGGGGAAAACCGTGCAGGTACTTGCCTTTTTGCAACTTCAGGCCATTAAAAAGAATGACACCAACCTGGTTGTTGTGCCAACCACGTTACTTTTCAACTGGGAAAACGAATTGAAAAAATTTGCTCCGAAATTAAAAGCATTCTTTTACTATGGCAATGATCGGGAAAAAAGTACTGCCAATTTTGCCAGTTACAACCTTATTATTACCACATACGGAATACTGGTGCGCGACATTCAGATTCTCAGTCAATTCCGGTTTAATTATGCCGTGCTCGACGAATCACAAGCCATTAAAAATCCGGTTTCGCACCGCTACAAGGCAGCCTGCCTTATTAATGCCCGCAACAAAATTACGCTTACAGGTACGCCCATCGAAAACAGTACCTTTGATTTATTCGCGCAAATGAATTTTGCCAACCGTGGCTTTTTGGGCAGCGTGCAAAAATTCAAGGAGAACTATTCACTGCCCATTGATAAGGACGGGAATGAGGCTATTGCAACCGAACTGAATAAAATAACCAACCCTTTTGTGTTGCGTCGCACCAAAGAAATGGTAGCATCGGAACTGCCCGATAAAACTGAGAATATGATGTATTGCGAAATGGAAAACGAACAACGCCGGGTTTATGAAGCCTACCGCAATGAATATCGCAGCAAGTTGCTGAATAAAATTGAAGAAGATGGAATAGGAAAATCGAAAATGATGGTGCTGGAAGGGTTAACACGGTTGCGTCAGATTTGCGACTCCCCGTTGCTTTTAAATTCAGATGAAATAACAATAAACCAGTCAGTAAAAATCAAAGAGCTTATCCAGCACATTTCTCATAAAACGGGCAGACATAAAATTCTGATTTTCTCGCAGTTTGTAAAAATGCTGGGGTTGATCCGGGACGAACTGGCAAAACTGAACATCGAATACGAATACCTTGACGGAAAAAGCAGCAGCAAACAACGCGAACAGTCGGTTAATAATTTCCAGGAAAATGATGACCTTCGGGTGTTTCTTATCAGTTTAAAGGCTGGCGGCACAGGGCTGAATTTAACCGCCGCCGACTATGTTTATATTGTTGATCCGTGGTGGAATCCGGCGGTTGAAAACCAGGCCATCGACCGTTGCCACCGGATAGGGCAGAACAAAAAAGTTTTTGCCTACCGCATGATTTGTAAAAATACAGTGGAAGAAAAAATCATCGATCTTCAAAACAAAAAGAAAAAAATTGCCGGCGACATTATCCAAACCGACGAAAGCATCCTGAAAAAACTGAATAA
>CAZAMT010000180.1:0-8324 GCA_964486145.1 uncultured Bacteroidales bacterium | reverse complement strand
TAAATTAGATGCATTTAATTTAATTCCGGGGATTCCACTTCTCCTATTATACTTAAACCTTCTTATAATACTCTACTTTATTACCTGCGTATTCGGCAACCCTGTCTACCAATTCAATGCGCTCTTTCTCAGTCAGCCTGGAAAAACTTCTCGCCAAATCAATTTTTTCAGTAAGTAAGTCCTTGTTTTCCGCACCTGTTATCAAAACACTCACAGGAAGCGACCACACATAATACAAGGCTTCTTTTATAGAAAGTGCATTGGGTATCAGTGGATTCTCGGTAGTATACTGTACCTCACCCAATCTTGTTTTTTCTTTGAAAAATCTACCGTCAGAGAGTGTTTTCATTGCCAGAATTCCGAGATTGCGATCGATTGCTTCCTGAAATACGTTTTGCATAAAACTATGCCAGTGGGGATCTATTACATTCACCGGCATTTGAACCGCAGCAAACGGATTGTTTTCTTTTGTGGTATCAAGCATTTGTTTGTGCGCAAACGGGTTTTGGTGGCCTGTAAAACCAATATGTCTTACCTTTCCTTCGTCTTTTGCCTTCTGAAAAACTTCAAGTACTTCTTTTTCAAGGCGGTTGTCCACATCTTCGGGTGTACGGATGGAATGAATCTGCCAAAGGTCGATAACATCACAGTTCATTCGTTTCAATGAACCCTCCAGGTGTTCTTTTGCGGTTTTTGCATCACGCGCAGCTGATTTTGTCATGATAAACACATGATCGCGGTATTTTGGTACCAGGTATTTGCCATATCGGGTTTCACTACCTCCGTTATCATAGGATTCAGCAGTATCAAAAAAACGAATACCACCTTCCATGGCTTTCTCTACAACTTCCTGTGCATCTTTTTCAGTTGTCCAGCCAACATGGAACCCTCCAAGGCCCAACATGGTTACTTTTTCTCCGGTGTTCCCGAGAATACGGTATGGCAAAACCTCACCAAATTTATCGGATGGACCTGTAATGTATTGTCCGGCCAGTAAGTTATCTGATACAATTACACCCGATGAAAGTACGGCTAAAGATTTTAAAAATTCACGACGTTGGTTCATGACACTGATATTTACTTTTTATGATATAAAAACAAAATTACTATGCATTAAGTTTAATTATATCCTGTTATCTAAATATTTAAAATATCTATAAATTAGTTCTATTGCTTTGCAGATATGGGTTACATCGCGTTATTAAACATTTTTATTAAAAAAAAATTCATATATTAGACAAAAAGCCATAAAATTTAATCATTATGTATCACGACCAGAGCGATAAATTTAAAGAAAAATATCATCCGTTAGAAGATGTAAGCCTTGATATGTATTCAGGCATCATAGGCAATGAGGAAGTTGAAGATATCCGAAAGCTGTCATCACTTCTCGAAGGCAGAACCTGGACACATGTGAATTCTACTTTTGAGGGTGGGGGTGTTGCCGAAATGCTAAAAAGCGTTATTCCTATAGCCCGTAATCTTGGTTTGAATTCTCGTTGGTACTGCATTGAAGGTACAGATGATTTTTATTCGATTACCAAACGGTTCCATAACATTATACAGGGATTGGATCAGCAATTTACCCTTGAAGATTTACTGGATACCTATATTGACACCAACAGGAGAAATTTTGATCAGGAACGCATCATTTCGGATATGACCGTGGTACACGATCCCCAACCTTGTGCATCGGTTGTTCATGGGGAGTACGAAGGTAAAATGATTTGGCGTTGCCATATTGATACCTCGGAAGCCAATCAGATGATTTGGAATTTTCTGCTGCCATATATCAATAATTATGATGGCGCTATTTTTTCGCAACGATCATTTGCAAAGCACGGTATTAAAAAGCCTGTTTACCAAATCAGTCCGGCCATTGATCCATTGTGCTTGAAAAACAAGCAGCGCACCGATCAGGAAGCATTGAATACCTTATCCGACTTGTTTCATGAAAACAACATTGATCCGGATCGCCCGATGGTGCTGGCAGTTTCAAGATATGATATTCACAAAAACCAGGCAACCATCATTGACGCGTTTAAGGAGCTGAAAAAGGACAAGTCCATTCAGAAACTGAACCCAATGTTGGTCATGGTTGGTAATCTCGCATCAGATGACCCGGAAGGCAAAGAAATGTACAAAGTTATTCTTGACAAGATTGATAACGACCCGGATATTTATGCATTGTTGAATATAAAAGACAACGACAAAAATATTGGTGCACTGATGCGCCTGGCTGAGGTATTTATTCATGTTTCAACCAAAGAAGGTTTCGGGCTGGTTGTTACCGAAGCCATGTGGCAGGGCACACCCGTTATTGGAAGCAATGTAGGTGGTATCACCATGCAGGTACTTGATGGAAAAACCGGTTTTCTCGTTGAGCCGCATGACAAAAACAGGATAAAAACTTTTACCAAGCATATACTTACCAGTAAAGACGACCGGGACCGAATGGGTATTCATGCCATCGAACATGTTCGGGAAAATTTTTTGATTACAAATTTGGTTAAAAAGTATCTTATTTTGATGCGGTTTATGCTTGGAATTGATTTCCCATATTTTAAAATTTAGCAGACTTCTATAAACGGTCTAGGCTATGCACGGTGCGGGCTAAAAAATACGATTTCTATTCAATTAAGCCCCAAGTTTGTAAAAAACAAAATGTTCGATTTCAGTACAAAAACCCCGCATTGTGTATAGCCTGTGTTGTGCATAGTGCTTATTACGGTTTTAGTTTCACGATTTTATCTCCTTGCATTACTACAAGTTCGCTATTCTTACTTTTCTTGAATTCAAGAAGTCGTTCATAAACTTTTTCAAGTCCTTTTACAATCTTGTCTTTTAATTCGATTTGTTTATCTTTTTGTGTCATAAACCTTTTTTAATTGTTTAAATTTTTCTGAATCGATTATTTCTAAAGTGTCGGTTCCCATTTTGTGAGCTATTAATTCGTGCTTTCCAAAAGAATTATCAAAAATTAAAGCTCCGTCAATAATCGGAAGATAAATGTCAAATAAATTGTAAATTCCTTTTAAATATCTTCTTTCAATTACTTTTTCTGGAATATTGTGTCCTCCCTCTTTTACTCTAATTTTAACTCTTTCTTTAGCAAGTTCTATGTTGTTAAGCCAAAAAAATAATAGAGTAACGGTATATCCTTGTTTTTTCGCATTTATGATTTTATTACGATAACTTCTAGTTGATAATGTTGTTTCAAATGCAAAACTCTCGTTCTCTTTCAAAAGTTCGTTGATTCGATTTATCATTATTCGTCCTGATTCAAACGCAACTTTTTCGGGTTGAAAAGGTGATAATCCTTTTGCAATTTCATCAGCATTTACAAATTCTTTACATTCAATTATCTCTGGTAAAATGGTATATGAAGCTGTTGTTTTGCCAGCACCATTACATCCAGAGATTATATAAAGATTTTTTGTTTCCATTTAGACAAATTTAACTTTTTTAAAATTGATTTTCTTTTCATATTCCACGACCTGACATCCGGTTGTATTTCCATGTAAATATTTGTTACCTGCTTTAAACTAATTATACGTATTTTTGTTGTTGACATATTACAGACATACATAATCATTTGAATAATTTTAATCATAAAAATAAATAAGAATTATGGCAGTATTAGTTGGAAAAAAAGCACCTTCTTTCAAGTCAATGGCAGTTGTAAATGGTGGAGATATCGCTGAAGATTTCTCACTGGATCAGTATCTTGGTAAAAAATATGTTATATTTTATTTTTACCCGGCAGATTTTACATTTGTTTGCCCCACCGAAATACTGGCTTTCCAGGATAAAATGGATGAATTTGAAAAAAGAGATGTGGCAGTTGTTGGGTGTTCGGTAGATTCTGAATTTTCCCATTGGAAATGGTTGCAAACAGAGCAGAAAGACGGAGGTATCAAAGGAGTGAAATATCCACTGGTTGCCGATTTATCTAAAACCATCTCTGAAAACTACGATGTACTGGCTGGTGAATATGACTACGATGAAGACGGCCGCTCCGTGTTTTCAGGTATTCCTCAATCTTATCGCGGCCTGTTCCTGATCGATAAGGAAGGAATTGTAAGACACCAGGTTGTAAACGATATGCCACTGGGCCGAAGTGTTACAGAAACATTACGTATGGTTGATGCATTGCAGTTTTTTGAAGATAACGGAGAGGTTTGTCCAGCCGACTGGAAACCTGGTGAAAAAGCAATGAAAGCTGATCAAATCGGCGTAGCCGAATACCTTGGAAGTAGAGGAAACTAAGAAATGAACAAATAAAAAAAGCATCCGGAATTTCACCGGGTGCTTTTTTATTTTTATACCTGTGAGAAAAAGTATTTCCATTGCGATTTCCGATAATGATTTTTTTCTGAATGCATTGTTGGCATATTCCCGCAAAGTTGAACATTTTGCTTTGTTACACAGCCATCCTGCAATATTCAAAGATCATAACCACCGCTTTCTTCAATACGATGTATTGATTGCCGTTGGTGCTATTGAAATCGTATCGGTAGACACACCCAACGCTCTTTCAGCAATGGAAGAGCATTTACAAAAACATCAGGACTGGCATTTTGGGTATATTGGATATGATGTTAAAAATGAAATTGAAGACCTTGTATCCGGCGGTAATGATGGTTCCGAATTTCCGGATTTGTTTTTTTTTATACCCCGTTTTGTGGTTGAGGCAGAAAGTGATAAAGTAATAATTTACTTTCATGAGGGAGTTGATAATCCGGCAACAGTGCATCAGTGGTTTCAATCTGTCGTAGATTTTTCTATACGGTGGGGTCAAATACCTCAAATCAGAGTATGTCCAACAATTTCAAGAGATGCGTATTTGTTGAAAGTTGAAGAATTAAAACAACATTTGTACAGGGGAGATATTTACGAAGTGAATTTTTGCCAGGAGTTTTTCAATGATAATATTGAGATTGCGCCGGAAAATGTTTTTTATCATCTGTTACAGCGGCATCCGGCCCCATTTTCTGCATTTTTGAAAGCCGGGGATAAATATATTTTGTCAACGAGTCCTGAAAGGTACCTGAGAAAAGAGGGAAGTAAGGTTGTTTCACAGCCAATGAAAGGCACTGCCAGGCGAAGGAAAGAATACGCGGCGGATCAGTATGAGCGGGATTTTCTTCAAAAAAATCCGAAAGAACGCGCTGAAAATACCATGATTGTTGATCTTGTTCGAAATGATTTATCCAGGTTCTGCATAAAGGGTACTGTATGCGTTGAAGAGCTTTGCGGTGTTTATCCATTTCCAACCGTGCATCAAATGATTTCAACGGTATCAGGTATGGTTGAAGAACGAACTACGGTGATTGAAATTCTCGGAAATACCTTTCCAATGGGTTCAATGACCGGCGCGCCAAAAATCCGTGCCATGAAACTGATTGAGCACTTTGAAACGAGCAAACGCGGAGTGTATTCCGGTGCCCTTGGATATATAAAACCAAACAGCGATTTTGATTTCAGCGTGGTCATTCGTACCTTGTTGTACAATGCTGAAAAAAAATACCTTTCCTGTTCGGTGGGGAGCGCTATAACCGCGCTTTGTGATGGAGAAAAGGAATACAAAGAGTGTTTACTGAAATTGAAAGGACTGGTGCAATTACATGAAGAATTTAAAGGGAATTTCTCCGGATAAAATTAAATGGGATTTTGATCCTTCCTGGTTTTTTATGTAAGATCATCCGTGCAACTTGTTATTTGCTCGTGATTGGTCGAAATGGTGGTAATACCGCCGACCAAAACCTGTTTGACGGGTGTTTCATTGTATGAGATAATCCCGACATCCTGTCCCGACGTTAATTTCAACTTATCCATTTTTTTTATATGCTTTCTCCACAGTGGCTCTTGAAACCAGGTATTCTTCACTAATTTCGTTTATGGAAGAAATTCGTTCACCCAGTTTATAAATACCCGCCTGAATATCCGAAACGATGAGTTTAATGATCTGCTCATATTTAGGTATTTGCGAATCCATTAATATGTCCGGATACATTTTCTTACAGGATGGTACAAGATGTTTTTTTATCTTTACAATGTTACTTTTGTTGAAATATAGTAGCCACAAAAATAAGAATTTTATTATTTAGAAAACACATTACGATATGAAGTCAATGGTATTAACAGGGATTCGGCAGATGGAAATGATAGACGTTCCGAAACCACAAATTCAAAAGGATACGGATGTTTTAATCAAAATGAAAACCATCGGAGTTTGTGGGAGTGACGTTCATTACTATGTATCCGGGAAAATTGGTTCTCAGGTTGTAAAGTACCCTTTTCCTGTTGGGCATGAAGGAGCCGGTGTAGTGGAAGCGGTTGGGGCCAATGTAACGCGTGTAAGTCCCGGTGATCGGATTGCCATAGAACCGGCAATGCCCTGTTGGGAGTGTGATCAATGTAAAGCCGGAAGGCCTCACACTTGCAGAAACCTTGAGTTCCTCGGTAATCCCAGCCAGGCTGATGGATGTTTGTCGGAATACATCGTGATGCCTGAAACAAGTTGTTTTCCAATCCAAAGCAGTATGAGTTTTGACGAGGCAGCTATTTCAGAACCACTGGCGATTGGGGTTTATGCTGTGCGTCAGTCCATTCCTATGAGAGGAGCAAAGGTAGGGATCCTTGGTTTTGGACCCATTGGAATGAGTGTGTTGATACCTTCCCTCGCTAAAGGTGCCGGCGCCATTTATGTAACTGATAAAATTGATGAACGAGTTCAACGCGCCAGGGATGCAGGGGCGATATATGCAGGAAATCCTGATAAAACAGATATAGAAAAGAGAATCCTTGAAATGGAACCTGGAGGTATGGATGTGGTCTTTGAATGTTGCGGACAGCAGGAGGCAATTGATAACGCATTTAAAATATTAAAACCGGGGGGCAAACTGATGATTATCGGGATTCCTGAGTTTGACCGATGGTCATTACCCGTGGATACCGGACGCCATAAAGAGATTACCATTACCAATGTGCGCAGGCAAAATGATTCGTTGGAGGAAACCCTTGAAGGAATGGCTTCAGGATTGTTTGATATAAGTAAAATGCCAACGCACCGTTTCAGGTTTGAGGAAACCAAAGCGGCTTTTGACTTGGTGAGTGAATACAAGGATGGCGTGATGAAGGCAATGATTGATTTTGACTAAGTAGTGGATTCAAAAAATAACACTGAGATGTTCCAGGATAACCAATCATTGAAGAAAAACTGGATCTCTTGCAGGAACTCATTTCCCGGGAATCAATTCCACCTGCTGATCCGGCAAAGATTAACCTTCATATGCACACCCGTTTTTCGTATATCAAATTTGTTTTTCAGTCTGGTTGGAGATGTACCGCCGGTGTCAGGCAATTTGGCAATAGAATGAAATGAAGCGGGAAAGGATAAAACATTTTAGCGTTGATGATTTTAATAAGGTTGTAAAAAAAAAATTATGAAATATTCAGAAAAATACACGAAAGAAATTAAACTTTTTGTTGATGTTTGTCATCGAATGGCAAAAAGGCACTATGTTACAGGATACGGAGGCAATTTGGCCTGGAAACTGGAAGATAATGTGATTTTAATAACGCCAACCATGCGTAACAAAGGTGATGTGCAGGCTGACGATGTGGTTTTCATTGATGTGGAAGGAAATACAGTTGAGGGTAAACGAAAGCCCACGGGTGAGAAAGCGATGTATTTAAAGTTTTTTCATGAACGTCAGGATATTGTTTCGGTTCTGCATTGCCATGCTCCCAATGTTGGCGCTTTTGCCATCAGGAAAGGCAAAAACTGGTTAATGCGGCCGTTTTACCCCGAAACCATAACCGAAGTCGGACCTGTGCCAATAGTACCCTATGCCGAGCCTTTAACCCAACAACTTGCTGATAATTTTAGCCCTTACATCAAAAAGTACAATAGTTTTTTAATGGAGAATCACGGTTTGGTTACCATGAGCACTGAAAACATTGAATGGACATTTTTTAATGTGGAATTGCTTGAAGAAACAGCCTATTCCATTTTAATGGCTCTAACCTCAGGAAGTGAGTTAAAAGAAGTGGATGAGGAAGGGGTGAAACGACTTGGCAACGTGATGAGTGCAAGAGGCCTCCCATTGTTTGGTGCACCCGGCATCAATACATCATTGGAAAGTATGTACTTTCCTGAGATACCAGAATGAATGATTCGTATGCAAGGTGAGGATATCTGATAATGGGTATTGTAAAAAAATATTTTATGTTCATTAATAATTCAAATATTTTCATGCATTTGTTTAGCCTCTTTAATTCATAAATTATTTAAAATCGACTGTTCACGATTAAGTTTA
>CAZAMT010000179.1:0-8339 GCA_964486145.1 uncultured Bacteroidales bacterium | reverse complement strand
CAATTCCAATTGAATTTCTCTTCATTCTATTCGCTGCAAAATTGGTAATAACCGACCCCATGAACGGGTCAAGCAAGGTATCTCTTTCCCTGGTGAATAATTTTATAAACCATTCGGGCAGACCTTTAGGAAATGCAGCGCTGTGACTATAGTTGTTGCATTCAGTAGCGAGGTGTAGCACATTTGTTGGATAAGCCATTTCCCTGTCAATCCAACCCCAATATTATTACTCAAACTTAAACCAGATCCTTAACTGCTCTTCCGCTTTTTGATGATGTTCTGGTTTTGTATACGCTTTAGTCATCTCATACGCGGTTAACAATGCACCTAAATCATCGGAAAACCCTATCAGTGGTGATAAATCGGGTATGGCATCCATTGGAAGAATAAAATAACCCAGCGCACTGATGATTATCAGTTTTATTTTCAACGGGGTATCTTTATCTTTTAAGCAATAGTACATGATAAGTGCAGGCTCCATAACCTTCCTGCCGGCAAGACTTCCAAACTTTTTTGCTTTTTCCCAGAATGATGCATCACTGAAATGCCTGCTGTAGATGTTTTTTTTGCTAAAATCCATGTTTTCCCTGGTTTTTCTCAGCCAATTTCCGATTTCTTAAATTTTTCTTCTTTTATCGATAAATGGCTTATATCACCTAACGTAATTAAGCGCCAGTCATTGTCATTGTATTGCACGATATTAATGGCAGCATTTCGAAGCGAAAAATTGCGTGTTGAGCCATAGGGTATGCCAAGAATGAATCGTACAAACACATCAATTATTCCGCCATGGGTGACAACCAACATTGTTTCATCCTTTGCATGCCTTTTTACCAAATCATTGAAAAAATCAGTCGCCCGTCGGGCCAGGTCATTTTTACTTTCCCCTTCAGGAATGCGGTATTCGGGATCATTTGAACGGAATTTCGCGTAAATGTCCGGGTGATTGGTCTTAAACTCTTCGTGTCCAATTCCTTCCAGGTATCCGAATTTACGTTCCCTCAATCGCACGTCTTCATTAATTTCCAATCGGCTGTGCCTTGATGCCAGCATTTCAGCAGTTTTACGGGCACGTTCCAAATCACTGGAATACATAGCCGTAAAGGATATATTCTTTAACTTCTCGGCGGTTAGTCTTGCCTGGTCAATGCCCTTTTGTGTAAGGGATGAATTTGTCTGGCCCTGAATTTTCCCCTCTACATTCCAGTTTGTTTCCCCGTGCCTGATAATATATATCTCCATGTCTGTTGTTGTTTGATGGTCAAAGATAGAGAAAACAAAGACGATTCGTAAATCATGTAAATAAATATCGCTTAACCAGTTTACTCGGTTGAGACTAACATGACCGTGTGTTGGTTATCCGGATGAACGGGATGTGCATCGGTATACCCGGGAAATGTGTTGATATTTGAATATTTATTCATTGTTCACCGTTTGTTTTTCGGCAGTAAATTACATATTATTGATTACTTTTATTCACAAACCAAATTCAAAATTGCAATGAAACATCATCAATCACTTATATTCATTTTTGTAATTTTTTTCAGCCTGTCCTGTCATAAAAAGAATACATACAAAGATGAGAATCTTATAAAATATGTGAATCCTTATATTGGAACATCCTTCAGCACCACTCCGAGCATCTTAAAACATGGAGAATCTGCTTCCGAAGACAAAGGTCAAACCGTACCTGCTGTTGGTTTTCCTTATGCGCTCACCAACTGGGTGCCGCAAACCAGGGCGACTGAACAAAAATGCATTGCACCATACTATCATCATGACAGCTTGTTTTCAGGAATCCGTGCAAGCCACTGGATGAGCGGGTCCTGCACACAGGATTACGGAAGCGTAACCATAATGCCGGTAACAGGCAATCCGGGTGTTCCAGCCGATGAACGACAGTCACAGTTCAGTCATGAAGATGAGGTAGTTTCACCAGCATATTATTCGGTTTACCTGGATGAATACGATGTGTTAACCCAGGTGACAGGTAAAATTTATTCGGGAATAATAAAAGTTCAATCTGAATCTCATGAGGAAATTACCTTCATCATTGAGCCGAACAGTGATGAAGGTGAGGGGTTTATTCAGGTAATACCTGAAAAAAACGAAATTATCGGGTACAACCCGGCTCACCGGATTTATCAAGGGTGGGGCGGTTATGCTGGTTTCAGCGGATATTTTGTTATAAAGTTCAACAATGAATTTACGAAATATGGTGTTTGGGAAAAAGATACCCGTTTTGATGGTGAAAATCTCGCGGTTGGCGATGGGTTTGGGGTAGGAGCTTATGTTACCGTGTCGCCCGGGAAAGCGAATGATGCAAAGGTAAAAATCGGAACCTCGTTTACCAGTCTTGAGGCAGCCAGAAACAATTTAGCCGGGGAGATTGATCACTGGGATTTTGAACAGGTTAAACTTGAAGCTACACGTGCCTGGAATAACGCATTAAATCAGGTTCAGGTTGAAGGTGGAACCGAAGATCAAAAAATCATTTTTTATACGGCTCTTTATCATGCAAAACTTCTACCGAGGATCTTTAGCGATGCAGATGGTTCCTATGTCGGATTTGCTGATGATTCTGCAGTTCACAAAGCACAGGGCTATGATTATTATGTTGATTTTACCACCTGGGATTCATACCGCGCTGTTCAACCACTTATGACCATTCTGGAGCCATCCCGCTCTCTTGATATCGTTAAAAGTTTGATAAACAAAGCGGAACAAGGGGACTGGCTGCCAATTTTTCCATGTTGGAATAACTATACCTCCGGTATGATAGGAGATCATTTGATTTCTGTGATTGGTGATGCGTACATCAAAGGGATTCGTAATTTTGATATCGAAAAAGCTTACCATTACATGCGGAAAAATGCGTTTGAAAGTCCGGAATCCTACGAGGAGTATGCCGACGGCAAGGGCAGGAGAGCACTGGATTCGTACCTGAAGTACGGATTCATCCCGTTGGAAGATACCATAAATGAGGCTTTCCATAAAAATGAACAGGTATCGCGGACACTTGAATATGCCTATGATGATTTTGTATTGGCAGAAATAGCCAGGTTGTTGAAAAAGGAGGATGATTACAAAGAGTTGGTTGGGCGGGCAAAAAACTATCAAAATGTGTTTGATACTTCAACCGGTTTTGTAAGAGGCAGATATGCTGATGGTACCTGGATTGAGGACTTTGACCCCTATGAAAAGGCATTTTTTATTACCGAAGGCACGCCATTTCAATATACCTGGTATGTGCCCCATGATGTGGATGGTTTGATTGACCTGATGGGAGGGAAGGAGAAATACATTGATAAACTCGACTTGTTTTTTGAACAGGATGAATACTGGCATGGAAATGAACCCAGCCATCACATTGCTTACATTTACGCTTTTGCTGATCAAGGCTGGAAAACCCAGGAAAAAGTCAGGGAGATATTAATAGAAGAATATGAGAATTCGCCCGGAGGGTTGAGCGGGAATGATGATGTTGGGCAAATGTCGGCGTGGGCTGTTTTTTCGATGATGGGCATGTATCCTGTATGCCCGGGTAAACCGGAGTACATCCTGGGAAGCCCTGTATTCGACAAAATGACGCTGAATCTTGAATGCGGAAACAAATTTATCATTTCGGCCATTGATAATTCCCGTGATAACAAATACATTACCTATGCTACCCTGAATGATAAACCTTTGGACCGTCCATACATTCTTCATAGTGAAATTATGCAGGGTGGGCAGTTAAAATTGATCATGGGACCTGAACCTGGTAAAGATTTGTTTCGGTAAAAGTATTATGTTTACTTTTTCAAAGGGCTTCCGCCCTAAGTTTTTACATGATTGCCTTGAAGGCAATGCACACAAAACAATCGATTGAGGTATTAATTCAAGCATCATTCTCCTACTGTAAACTCAACAAATCCGATTTGGCTTTTGTTTGGTATGGTGAAGATAGCACCAAACCATGACATCCATGCATAAAAAATATAAAACCGGAATTGCACTTGGAGGTGGAGGTACACGCGGATTTGCACACCTCGGAGTACTTCAGGCCCTTTACGAAAAAGACATCGTTCCGGATGTTCTTGCAGGCACAAGTGTAGGCTCCATTATTGGAGTCTTGATAGCCTCGGGGAAGAAACCCCGGGAGGTGCACAAATTAATGAAGGATAAATCGTTCACTGATTTTACAAGTATTCAAATACCCGGCAATGGCATGTTCGCGTTGGATGGGTTAAGTGAAAAAATAAGGAATGAAATTCATGTCGCTAATCTTGAAGATTTGAAAATGCCCGTTTACGTGACTGTATCGAATTTGAACAAGGGAACGGTTGAATATCTCAATACAGGTCCAATCATTACCCTTGTAACGGCCTCGTCTTCCATCCCCATATTGTTTTCTCCTGTCGAATATAACGGATACCAGTATGTTGATGGGGGATTGTTTGACAATGTTCCGACCGAACCATTAATTAATATGTGTGAAAAGGTAATTGCCGTTAATGTGAATCCCGTACATGAGGTTAAACCGTTAAAAAGCTTAAAAGAAGTGGCAACACGTACTTTCCTGCTAAATGTTAACGCCACCATCAGCAAAACAGATCGTAAATGCGATGTTTTTCTGGAAGTTCCAGGGATTGACAAATACGAGATACTTGATTCCTCGCATGCAGATGATCTTTTTCAAATAGGATATAATTACGTAAAAGATATGGATATTTCATTTGATTATCAATAGTTTAAGGTTGAGATTGTGTCTTTATAAATTCTTTATGTTCTTTGTTCTTGAAATAGACATTAAATTTGTAGTTGAGATGTCAAAAGTAAAACCAGATTCTTTTTGGCGGACATAAAAAAATATTGTTAACCACCAAAACGGTATGCCAGTCCGCCATAATAATTTCTGGCAGGTGCAGGCTGGTAATACCTTTCACCATAGGCGTTCAAATCGTTACCCAGACTGTACGTAACATCCAGCAGGTTATTGATTCCTGCAAATATTTCAAGTTTTCCATTTTGCAACAGGTGTTGCCAGCCAATTTTAAAATCCACAAGCTGATATGCATCGGAATAAACTGTATTGGCATCATTCAAAGGTATTTCATCGGTATAATTATAGCTTAAGAAAGCATACAATCCCATGTTTGTCTGAATATTTGCATTGGCAACGAACACATGAGGTGCAGCGCCGGTCAGTTCGTTACCCGAAAAATCGGTTTCTTCTTTTACGTAATCACGAAACCGAAAATGATTGTAGGTGTATGCACCTTGCAGTTCCAAAAGGGATAAAAGGGATGCACTGTTATTTAAAACAGTATACCTGACAAATATTTCAGTTCCTGCCTGCGAGGTTGCGCCGGTATTTCGGAACCGAACAGTATTACTGAGCGCCTCGGTATAACCTACAATGGTCTCATCAAGTTCAAGAAAAAAGATCGTAGCTTCACTAAAAAGCTTTTCCTGGTAATTCAATCGCACACCGCCTTCATAGTTCCAGCCGGTTTCCGGTTGTAAATCAACATTCAGCCGACCATCACCAGTTCGAACTTCCTTTACTGATGGAGGCGAGAATCCGTTTCCAATGGAACCAAAAACGGATATTGTTTGATTTATTCGTTTTAAAACTCCAATTCTGGGGGTTATAACAGTTTCAAAGGACTTATTAAGACGATATGAGGTATCCAATTGTACATCCTGTAGCCTGTATATATTGTAACTCAAGTCATTGAAACTCACTCCGGCATCCAGGAATAGTTGCGAGGGGAGTTCCCATTCGGATTTTATGAAAGCAAGTGTTTGCCATGAACGGACTTCATCATCAAAACTGATATCTCCGGGTTTTCCTCCTAAGTTTTCAAAATTTCGTCCAATGAGTAGTTCCCTCTGAAACTCTCCGCCTGTGGTTAATTTTCCCTGGATCGCTCCAACCTTATAAAAAAAATCAAATACGGTGCGTCCACCTGCCCCGTGTCTTGTCTCTCTCTCAAAGTCAGCAATAAATGGCATTTCAAAAAAACTTTGCAATCCGTAAACGGAGGTTGTGTTTCTGAGGTTGTTGCTCCATTGATAATTGTTCGTGACACTGGCAATCAATGCATTATAATCAACGGCTGTTTCCTGCTCAACCGTTCCGGGGAAAAATACTGTTGGTTGGCGTGCTTGTGTTGGATCTTCCTTGAATTGTTCACGGGTCAGTCCACCAGGCACTTCATAAAATAAATCGGAATACAATATACTGCCACTAATGGAATGATTTGCGTTGGATAACAGTTTTCCGGTAAGTTGCAGGGTATTTCGGTTGAACGCAGTTTGCTCCCTGTAACCATCGGATTGTTGATGGGCGAAACTGGCATGTATCCTCTTGTTTTCTTTGCCATTTAGCAACTTTACCGAATATCGTTGCAGACCATAAGAGCCTGCCGTGGTTGCAATATTTATTGCCTGTTCGTCGGTTTCGGGCAGATAGGTTGACATGGAAATGACGCCTCCCATTCCCGCTCCAAAAACACTCGCGGCAGGGCCTTTTAAAATTTCAATTTGGCCAATTTGATTGATATCTAACAGATTTAACGGGGTTATTCCGGCTGGATTTGTCAACGGTACATTGTTCCAGTACATTTTAACATTGCGTACATCAAACGGGGCACGCAGGGAACTTCCCCTGATGGAAATCCGGTAGCTTCCAGGCGACCGTTGTTCCATCCGCACCCCAGGCACCGTATTTAACTGCCTGACCACCGAAGTATTATCATACTTAACAAGATCATCAGGTTCCAGTAACTGAATGGTACCGGGAATTTCCATAACGTCCCGGTTGTTTTCATATCCTTTTATGTAAACTTCTTCAATGGTTGACTTGTAAGTAATCGTATCGTTGGTTTGGCCATATGCAATGCTGCTTGCAACTAATCCAAAGCACATGAAGTATAAAATTCTCATCATTTTATCTCATTTACTTTGCACCAACAAACGGAACCGGGAAAAGTTTTATTGAAAAAATCTATATATCGTGGTGGATGAATAGTTTTCCCCCGGATTTAGAACGGTTGATGGAAATTCCGGTTGGTTGGGTGAATCCGGGAAATGCTGTGTCTCTAAACAGAAGCCATGATTTTTGTGATAAACAGCTCCGTTTTTACCTGTTATGGAACCATCCAGGAAGTTGCCGGAATAAAACTGAATGCCCGGTTCGGTAGTAAAAACCTCCATTTTTCTTCCTGAACCCGGTTCTTTAACAACTGCAGCAAGTGCCAGTTCCCCGCCTCCCGACGATAACACATAATTATGGTCGTAACCTCCGGCAATGGCAATCGGGCGATAGGATGTATCCAGGTTCTCTCCAATGGTTTTAAAACTTGTAAAATCCATCGGCGTAGCTTCCACCGGGATAATTTCTCCGCTGGGGATTAAAGTTTCATCAGTTGGAGTGAACGAATCAGCAATAATTTTCAACTGATGATCCAAAATATCGGATTGGCCACCATTATCCAGGTTGAAATAGGAATGATTGGTTAAGTTAACTACCGTTTTTTTATCTGTTCTTGCATTGTAATCAATCCGAAGTTCGTTTTGATTGTTTAATGTGTAAGTAACCGATACATCGAGATTTCCCGGGTAACCCTGGTCGCCATCCGGGCTTAAATAGGTGAGAATAACTCCTGCAACCGAATCACTGGAAAAATCTTCAGCTTTCCAAACCTGTTTATCGAAACCCTTAAATCCACCATGAAGAGAATTCGGGCCGTTATTTAGATCAAGTTGGTATTCTATGCTGTCGAGCATAAATTTACCTTTGGCGATGCGATTGGCATATCTTCCGGTTATACAACCAAAGTAAGGGCTTTTATCAATGTAGTCCTGTAAGTTGTCAAAACCCAGTGCAACATCCTGTTTGTTGCCCGCAGTATCCGGTATCCGGATGGATTGAATAATTCCACCATAATTAATAATTCCGACTTCAACGTCATTACTGTTACTTAAGGTGTACAGGTTGATTACAACTCCGTCGGGCATGGTTCCGAACACTGACTGTGAAACTTGAGGAGCATCAATCGTTTTTTGCTGACATCCGAAGCTGAATAAATAAGACAGGGCAATGATAAGATATAACAGGTTTCTCATTTTGATAATTTTTAAGTGTTAAAAGCAATTTCTGGTCAAATTTAAAAATTAATTTGGATTTAAATTCACCGATGTGCGTGTCCCATACATTATGATCATTAAAATAATGGATGATGAATTCACTGGTTTTTTTTCTTTAAAGGTTGTGGTGTCGATAAAATCCGGATCTACCGGGTTGTATGGTGTGATTTTCATAAAGCTGGTATTTTTTACGTTTTTTAACA
>CAZAMT010000178.1:0-8371 GCA_964486145.1 uncultured Bacteroidales bacterium | reverse complement strand
AATACTTTTTAAAAGAATACATGATATTGATTTTTTAATTTGGATACAATTCATTCAAAAATTCTCCCCTCGTCATTTTCCCGGATTGTTTTAAAAGCTTTTTATCTGCAATATCCAGCTTATTCATCCATTTTTCAGCCAAATCTTTTTCCATTTTCTTATCGGGCTGAATATCATGGTAAGGATAAGCTTCTGTCCATTGTACCATTTGTCCCAATTTCTTTAACCTTACAGGTGATACCTGATCGGGGTCATACAAATCCTGAAACAAACCCCGGTTACCGAAGTATTGCACGGCTCTGAAATAAGGTGAATCAGGACGCACATCTGAAGTGTAGAAAGTTATCGCTCCCAGTTCATGCAGCCTGAGTTGCAGTTTTTCAACATTGACCTCTCCCGGTTCAATGTCATTCTTCACTGCCTGGGCCGCCGCCAATCCGGCAGCCTGGCCTAAAGCAGTCCAGGTGGGTTCCATGCGGATGGCTCCAAATCCTACCCTGCTCGATGATACCGCTACCGGCACAAGCAATCCTTCTACTTTACCGGGCAACATAACCGGGTAAGGTATCTGGAATGGCCGGGTGCCGGCACTTAAATTCCCAAGCAATTCCCTGTCGCAGGTATAATAAGTGCCATGGCTGTTAAAACTATAATCCCCAACGGCAATGGCATTTTTGAAAGCCGGTGCCCTGGTACTTCCGGTTTCCCGTGTACCATCTTTTTGGGTGTAAATGTATTCTCCTACCAGCCGTCGTCCTTCTCTCACATAAATCAGCGGAGGAAAGTTATCGTATTCTTCAAACTCATCTTTGGGCAAATTCCATTGTTTCATTTCCTGTTGAATGGCAGGAAGCACCCTTTCGTCATTTTGTAAAAAATAAAGAACACCCAGTGTATGGGCTTTGGTTTTTTCCCATACCTGTTTTCGTACTTCTGCATTTCCTTCGGGCCAAACATCGGTTTCATTGCAAAGCTTGATACTCATTATGGACCCCTTACGATCATTAAAATCGGCCTTGCCGTTTGGTATTTGTCTTGACGGCCCTTTAATTATATCTTCAAGTTTATCTATTGAACCGTCTTTCATGGCATCCAGCAATACCTGGTATTCATCCGGATGGTATTTTTTTGGTTTTGGAATGGGAATACTGTTTTCAGTATCTTTGGTTAGGGTTACCCTGAAATTATAACATTGTACATGCCAGTCTTTGGGCGATGCTGCCGGCTCATCATATTTGTCAGGCCCTTCGGAACCAACTGTATATTCACATCCTGCTGCAGCCAAAAGATCGCCCTCATAGGTTGCATCAATAAAAACGGTGGCACTAAAATCTTTTAATTGTTCTTGTTCAAGGTCAATGAATCTGATGCCGGTCAGTTTTGTTTTTTCGTTAGAGAGGATATTTGTATGAGCCGAAACCAGTCGATGCTTCAAAATAAGATCCAAATTATCCTGCTCTTCTATCATGTCCATGAATACCTTTTTGGCAACCTTAGGCTCATAAAAAGCGCCATGCCAACAGTCTTTCACCTGCTGTGAATTGGGTCCATACGTTTGGATATAGTGCGCTTCCACCCTGTTCATAAATTCTAACCAGGTACCGCCGAGTGACTCGAAGGAATGAAAATCGGTGTTGGACAACCCGCTGGAGGTGAGGCCTCCCACATGATCTGTCTCTTCAAACAAGGCTACGGATACGCCCTCTCTTGCCGCATTAACTGCTGAAGCAATGCCCGAGGGTGTGGCGCCGTAAACAATTACATCGTAATCAGTCGCTTGTGAATAATTCAAGCCTGTAAAAAGTAAAAGGAATACACTTAATATCTTTTGTACCATATCAATCATTTTTAAATATCTCCGGATACTTCCTGATAAAGTAGGAAGGAGTACAACTCCAGGCGTGACAATAACTGTTAACCAGTACAGAATTGTAAGGCGACAAATTCGGATCGTAAGGATCATAAACTTCCCAGAAGGTATCGGCTCCGTTTTTTACCATCCCACCCCAGTAACTCAGCACCAAATCTTTAGCTTCCTTTTTCAAATTGCTTTTCATCATCGCATCCACCACATAATGATATAAATACGGTGCTTTAGGACCTTGCACATTGGTCATTGTTTGCAGTTTCTCAAATATTTCAGCGCCTTCTTTTGCCGAAACCACCTCCGATAAAATCATCCAAACCTGTGAAGCCAGCGAAACCTGTCTGGAATAGCCACTCACAAATACACCTGATTTTTTATCGAAAAAGTTTTCCCGGGCTGCCTGTTTCATTTTTTTAATAACATCAGGCAAATCAGCCAGTTCATCTGTTTTGTTCAGCATTTCAGCAATTTCCAAAGTGTGCTGAAACGTGTAAATCATAATACCATGCATCGGCACCCGGTGATCGAGGCGCTTGTTCCAGTCGATAAACAACCACCAGTATTTTTTATCGGGTTCGGTATAAAGACCATCCTTCACATAAGGCAGAGCCAGTTCTACCTGCTTTTTTATGACCGGCCACAAATCTTCTGCAACCGATAAATCGCCGGTAGCTTTTGTATAATCATAAATGGTTGAATTAAAAAGTAGCGCATAATCCAATGGAAAATTTTCCTGCGCGTGGTAAATTGGGGCTTCAAATACGGTGCCCGGGACCATGCCATCTTCATTTGCCAGTCCGGCAAGCAGATACAATGAGCGTTTTACCAGGTTTTCATCGTTGAAGGTGAAATAGTTGGTTAATGCCTGAAGCCTGAGATCGCCAATCCACAGCCGGCGGTCGCGCTTGGGGCCGTCTTCGTAAACGGTCTGCATGCAATCCTGTAATGTTTTATTGCTGATGTAATCGATTCTTTTGATGAATGGATCGTTGTTTTCAAGTGGCGGCACATCTGCCATATCCACTGCACTTACCTGATCAACATAAATCTCCGGAATTTGAAGTTTAAACTCCAGGGAAGTGGCAATAACCTCAATCTGAACGTACCGGAACGCGTAACGCCGCGGCATCTTAATCAGCGACGGCAGTGTATCTATATTTATCACCTCGTCCTGCAACCAGGCCCTACTCAAGGCACCTTTGTACGGATCATAATCTTCGATAATTTCATTTGGAATTTCACCGAATTTGAATTTAACTCTTGCCGGTGCATCCGCGGCCGGTCCGTTTGTGGTAACCTGAAAACGAAGCCGGCCCACCAGATGTTCCCCAAAATCGAGCACCACTTTATCGCCGGGTCCCAGTTCATAATTTTTCAGGTTTTCGATATCATCCAGGTGCCGGGTTTGATAACCATGAAATGAGCCAAGTGACGGCAATACCTCAATAATATCAACCGGAGTTTTTTTAAACACTTTCAATTCCGGTTTGAATTGGTCGGCCTTTTGCAGCCACAACTCCCGGTTATAATTGTTTTGTGCGACCGCGTTTTGGATAACGAAAATTGCGACGACGAGAATAATAAATTTCATTTTTTTCATGTTTACCTGCTATTTTTCAGAAATATACAAATCATATTCAAATCAAACCAGCCACCGGTTTGGAGGCCGCATAAACGGATCGGTTGCTATTCCTCTATTTCTTCTTCCAACCATAAAACCGACTTATCAGCAATAATTACCGGCGAATCATATACCGGTATATTTTTGAAACTATATTCTGTGCCTTCCCGGCTCCAATCGTTTTCAGGGATTTCATACACTTCCCCTGTTCGTAAATCAACATAAACGGGATCTTCAAAATAACCCTGTTTGAATTGAAAATTTACATTTTCATACTTATTTTCATCCTGCGGCATGTTTTTCCGAAACCAAAATGTTACCAACTGCCTGTCTGATCCTTTCTGTCGCCAGCCAAATATGGTTAATGGCTGGTTCGTATCGGCAATATAATGATAATTGGGAATTCGTTCAATGGCATGATCAAAAATGGAGGTTAGATGCTGAAATGCATAATAAGAAGGTTTTAAATACGCCACTGTTCTGTCTTCGTTGGCTTTTATCAATCCCTTGGTGTTCATTGTCTTAAACTTATCCCCTTTTTGCACGCCATAGTTCATATCCATGATACCGAAATAATTGGCGGGGATATCATGTCCCCAGTCATTTAACATTCTTCGCAACAGCCACTTGGCCTGCTCCCTTTCCGTCCAGTCATGGCGATCCAATGCGCCCGAACTTTTAGCGGAGGGAGCCCCCTGCTCGCCTTGTAACAACTTTATTTTATCCGAATACCGGCTGACTGTTCTTCTCAGTTTTTCTGCTGAAAATCTTAAGGCATAATAATCAGGCCCCGGAGACCAGCTACTGCCTTCCGGCATTGCAGCAGGATCGTCATAGGCGCGGTCTGGATTAAAATAGTAACCGTGAAATGTAATCACATCGACCAAATGAAGTTTATCGCGTTCTTTCAGGAATTGCAGGAAATCTTCGGTGTATTTGGTGCGACCGGGAAATGCCAGGCTTAAGGCGTATAATTTGGCATCCGGAATGTATTGCCGGATAATTTTCGCAGTTCGAATGTACAAATTGGCATAATCTATTACTGAAAATTCCTCCTGATGCAGGTCCGGCTCATTCCAGATTTCCCATATTTTCACCTTGCCGGCGTATCTTTTTGCCATCGCCCGTACCCAATTGTCCCAGGCTTGCAGTGCTTCAGGTGAGCCGGGAATAGCGCCGCCCAGATAAGGACTTCCGCCGCCCTCATACGCTTCATTGCCATACGAAGTTTGCAGCCAGGGTTCCACTCCTGCCGCAATTACCCCATCTACAATTTCATCCAGCCAATGAAAATCGTAATTTCCGTTTCCTTTATCTGTTTTGCCCCAGCCTGCCTGCAACCTGATTTTTTTAGCTCCCAAAGGTGCCAGATATTCCTTCCAGTTTTCAAATATCGTGTAATCCCGGTCCATAGTTTCACCGCCCACTCCCCAGGGGGAGGCAGCAATTTCGTGGCTGGAGCGTGGTTTTATTTTAGCAATTTTTTCATATTCAACCTGTCCTGCCGATAATTGAGGAAGAGTTAAAAACACGCAGAAAATTGCAACATGTAATACCGATGTTGTCATGATAAAGTAATACTTTTCAGATTTAAACTGAACTGATTCTTAATTAAGAACTACTCTTTCAGATACTACTTACTCTATTTCCATTGCATAGGCACTTTGGCATCTTTTTCAATTTTTTCACCTTGCCAGTAAGGTTCTCCGTCGATCATTTCGATTAACCGGGTTTTACTTCCCGGCGCCGGAGCGGCACTCGCAGGCAGGTGGCCGGCAAGTTTTTCCATAACGGGCTCATACCCTTCCTCCCGGGCAAGGTTATGCCATTCATAGGGGTCTTCATCGCGGTTGTAAAGCTCTCGTGAACCATCGGCATATTGAATAAAACGCCATTGTTCCGTTATCACGACATTATTATCCGGACCGTGGGTGCATATGGCCGGCCATTCGCGCTTGTGGTTCACATCCTTCAATAGCGGCACCAGGGAATGGCCTTCAAGTCCTTGTTTTTCAGGAAGACTAGCCAAATCGGTCAGTGTTGGGAACAGGTCCAGCAATTCTACCGGTGCGTCACTTGTTTTACCCGTTTCTTCTACACCGGGACCGGAAAAAATAAAAGGTACCCGGGTGCTTTCATGCCACAAAGTATTTTTTCCGGTAATATTTTTAGTTCCCAGGTGATAACCGTGGTCGGACAATAAAACCACAATGGTGTTGTCGGCCAATCCTTGCTGTTCAAGGACGTCGAGCAGCCTGCCCACCAACATGTCGGCAAAACTTACACTTGCCAGGTAGGCCCTTACCTTGGGCTTCCATTCGTTGTGCATTTGCAGCCAGGCCAATCGTGGTTCGGGCAAATCCCAGTGCAGGTACCAGGCAAACGGGGGGATGTCGTCCCTGTCGTCGCCACGCACGACCGGCAGTAAATAATCATCTTCAGGATAGAGGTCAAACCACTTTTGACTTGCAAACAAGGGTACATGCGGATGGCGAATGCCAACGGCCAGGAAAAAGGGTTTATCTTTGGGTGGGTTCTCCAACTGTTCTATTGCCCAGTCGGTTACTTTCCAGTCATCTTGTTGGTTGTCTTCCTCCGGAAATACGCCCCAGTCAACCAGCGGATGCCCGGTGGCTTTCACAAAAGGTTCCTCCGGGCGGGGATAAAATCCTCCATGAAACCCCCATTTGGTAAACTCAGGTCCATCCCGGCGGTCTTCTTTCGGCGGATAGGCATCGTGGAAAGTTTTACCGGTGCTCATGGTAACATATCCGTTATTCTCAAAATGTTGCGGAAGTGTTACAACATCTTCATATCCTTCCACTTCCCTGATCCATGGTCCAAGGGCGTAAACACCGGTAGTAGTTGGGCGTAAACCTGTCATTAAACTGGTACGCGAAGGGTTACAAATGGGAGCCTGTACATGGGCATTGGTAAAAGCAACGCCATTATTGGCCAGTCTGTCCATGTGGGGTGTTTGTACTTTGGGGTGACCGCCGAGATGCCCCACCCAGTCGTTGAGGTCATCAATGGAAATCAGCAGGACATTGGGTTTCTTTTCTTGGGCAGAGGCAGGATTCAGGCTGAAAATGAATAACAAACAAAGAAGTGCCGGGGCTAACAAAACGGATGGTAAATAATTTTTTTTCATGGATCTATTAATAATTAACAAATTAAAGTCTTGTTTTAACAAATACGATATTCATTGATGTATTCTGATTTTTTATATTATATGATTCAAATATAACATTAAACTATCAGAAGATAAATGAATTTTTTGACCTTTTGATGCAGATTTTGATTTTTAAAATTCAGTTTTTCTAATCGTTGTTATGAATCAATAGTTATCCTGAAAATGTTTAAAACTGCTTTACAATCAGGTTGGGGATTTTCTTATTGAATTTTAATAACGACAGGCCCCAATAACCCGGATTCTATTAACGGAACTTCCGGCCATGGATCCTTCCACGCTGTTGGTCCGTTAACAATATTCGTATTGGTAACTTTTTCTTCTTCAGGCAATTCTCCATCGCCAACCAGACGGTTGTTCCACAAATTGGCAACTTCTATTGCAATTTGATTTTTTCCTTCGCGTAAATGATTGGTTATATCCATCTCAAATGGAGGATGCCAAATAACACCCAGGCTATCGCCATTCAATTTTATATCGGCCAAATCTTTTACATGGCCAAGACTTAATAAGTATCTTTTGTTTTTATTGATCTTTTCGAAATCAAATTCTATTTCGTATCGTGCTATTCCTGAAAAGTACTTAATTCCGGGAACAGATGATTCCGTCCAGGAAATTAATTGTGGAAATTCTGCCGACCCGGGAGCGCCAAATCCTTCGGGAAAGGAAAGTTTCCAGGTACCTGAAATTTCAAAAACATCGGTTTCACCGATTTTCATTGACAGGCTGTTTTCATTACCCTTTTCGATCACATAGTTGCCCGGCCCGGCAAAGGTACTCAACTTCACATTGTATGCATCCAATTCACAATATTTTGATGATGAAGGGAAAATCAGTTTCCCGTTTTTATAAATCTTTTGCTGAACTGTTCCGGACGTGGGTTCTTTAAATACAATGAAAAAGGCATCATCCGGCTCAAAAGATAAGGCTACCCGGGTACTGTCGCCTTGCTGATAAAAAATTAAATCATCAATCACTTTGCCGGTTTCAGGAATCCAAAGTTCAGGAATTTTATCTTTTACACGGAAAACACATTCTGCAGTGGCAGGGGTGTTTTTTGTATTTCTGACAAAATAAATATCAGTCTGATTTAGGCGGCGATGAATGAAATTCAATGCTGTGCTGTCATCCTGCCCTTTAAACATAAAATCAGGAAAAATACCATGTGAACCAAGGATTTCGCGTTGAGGAACACCACAATATAATTTCCCCTTTCCAACCTGGTTGAATCCCTTGCTATTGCCGTCAATTCCTTGCCAAAGCTTTTCAGCCAATAGGTTTAGCTGCCTCTCTTTTTCTTTATAATCGTGTAATCCCGGTATTTCAGTCGGTTTAATTCCGCTAACCAAGGCTCCATTTTGCAATAAATCCTCAACTTTTTCAATTACATGCAAGGGCATATCTTTTTTGTCGGGTAACACCAGGAGAGCATATTCCTGTCCGTGTGGCAGAGATAATTTTCCGTTTTTCACCTCAAGCTCCAACAATTTTTCAGTGTTAATCACATCGTAATCGTAACCAAATCCCAGGTCAGGTTTGATGTGGCGTTGTTTAGCAAAGTTGGGAGCAGTGTCGCCATAGTAGTAGAGAATATCTCCTATAAAATTCCCTTGTTGAAGCAGATAACTGCAACGCGATAAATAATCGTTCCATGCACGAGCCTTAGGCCACCAGGTCTGGCGCACATTTACAT
>CAZAMT010000177.1:0-8378 GCA_964486145.1 uncultured Bacteroidales bacterium | reverse complement strand
CCGGGTTTGGTGTCATCGTATATTTTATCGACTTCAATACCCGAAAATATCATGAATATCGTGACGGTTATTATAACCTGGCAAATAATACCGGCGATGAATCTTATAAACAATTGCCATCGTATCCAACGTTTGACGCAGATAAAGAACTAATTTTGCAAAATTTTCAACGTAACCGTGATTATTTTCGCCGATGGCGTGAGATCAGCATCCTGAGTTTTGTGGGATTCTATCTATTGAATATCATTGAAGCGAATATTAGTGCTCATTTTTTACATTTTGATATCAGCGATGAACTGGCTTTTGATATTATTCCGACAATAACCCCTGCCAACGCGCTGGGGAACAAAAATGCGGGTTTAACGTTAAGTTTTCGGTTCTAAATTAAAAATACTGGTACAATAATGTAACCAAAAGCAATATTATAAGAATAAAGGAGTTAAGGATTTAAAAATTTTAAGATGATGAGAAATGTACGAATTGCCTTTGTTTGCCTGTTATCTGTAGTTTCATTTGTGTACGGACAGGAGAACGATTCTTCGATTTTTTTCGGTGAAAATGAACCCATTGAATCCAATCTCGAAGCCAATCTTGACAGCTTGTTGAACTTGTATTATGTTCAGCAATCACTCGATACCGATGTTGAGGATTTTTTTCTTGACTTCGAAAACGACAGTGTTGTTCCGCGATATAATGATTCGGTATACATTTCAAGATTAAAACAGATACCTTCAGTGGTAGACTTAACATACAACAGGATCGTGCATAACTTCATCAAAGTATATACAGAGAAACGACGTGACCGGGTCGAAATCATGCTGGGTCTGGCCGATTACTATTTCCCGATCTTTGATGAAATTTTCGATTATTACGATGTACCCAATGAAATGAAGTACATGGCCATCATCGAGTCGGCTCTGAATCCCAGGGCATTGTCCCGTGCCCGCGCATTGGGGTTATGGCAGTTTATGTATGGTACCGGAAGGTTGTACGGGCTTGAAATAAATTCGTATGTAGATGAACGTATGGATCCCATCAAAGCTACCCACGCAGCAGTGCGGTTTTCAAAGGATTTGTATGAAATATATGGCGACTGGCAACTGGTGATAGCGGCTTATAACTGTGGCCCGGGAAATGTAAATAAGGCCATTCGGCGATCCGGAGGAAAAAGAAATTACTGGGATATTTATTACCATCTTCCCAGAGAAACCCGTGGACATGTTCCGGCATTTATTGCCGCTACTTACGTGATGCATTATTACAAGGAACACAACCTGCAGCCAATAAAAATGGAATTGCCCATTGCTTCTGATACATTGATGGTTGCTGAAGAACTTCATCTCAAACAGGTGGCTGAAGTTCTGAATATACCAATCGAAAAATTACGGGACATGAATCCACAATACCGTCGTGATGTTATTCCCGACACAAAAAATATGTACGCTTTGCGCTTGCCACTTCAGTATTCAGCCCGTTTTATTGCAATGGAAGACTCCATTTTTGCTTACAAGGATTCGGTTTTTTTCAACCCAAAACAAGAAGTTGTAACCCCGCAACGATATGTTTCATCACATACTCCATCAACACCTAAAAATCATACAAAGCTTTACTACACGGTCAAACCAGGCGATAATCTTGGATTTATAGCCGATTGGTATGATGTTGGTCTGTCGCAGGTAAGATACTGGAACAACATTCACAGGAATCTCATTCGCGCCGGTCAAAAACTGGTGATTTACAAACCAAAAAGTGTGGCATCAAATTATAAAAACATTGATTCGATGTCGTTTGCAGAAAAGCAACAAAAGGAAGGCAAAAATGCAAAGCCAGCATCAGAACCTCCACCGGATATTAGAACCGGTGATTACTTTATGTACACTGTGCAGTACGGCGATACCCTGTGGGACATTGCCAGGAAGTATCCGGGTGTGTCGGATGCGGATATTATGAAATGGAATGATCTGAGCTACAACGATAAAATACAACCCGGGCAAAAACTCAGAATTAAAAAGCAGGGATAAATCCGAACCTGCGATAATGAAAGAATGAAGCCTTTAAAAACCCTCTTTTTTATATTGTCGGTTTTTCTTCTTTTACTGGTGGGAATGCTTTATTTCCCCAAAGATGGGATTGTAGTTACTAAAAATGTTAAATTGCAGTTTCCTACCATTTATGAATTTTTTTTTGAGCCACAGGTCGAATATGCTGATATTTCAGGCATCCTGTACCAAAGTGAGGAACTTGGAGCCGATGCCGATAGCGTGGAACTGGTCGATGAAGTAGTTGGATTTGATACCGTCCGTGCAGATGCTTCCATTCTCAAAAAAAAAGTGTTCCGCTTTGATTTTCCTGACAATGACCCTAATGCGTTGTACCCTTTTTTTAAATCACTTTCCAGGATAAAAACTTCAAAAAACCGAATCAGGATCATGCATTATGGTGATTCGCAAATTGAAGGGGACAGGATGACAGCCTTTATCCGGAATAAAATGCAAAAACGTTTTGGTGGATCGGGTCCCGGGCTTATTTCGGCAGTTCAACCGTATGATTTCCAGTATTCCATCAAACAAACAAACGAAGGCGACTGGTACAGGTATACGGCCTATGGTAATGTTGATTCAACACTTCAGCACAACCGCTACGGAGCCCTGGCCAGCTTCTCCCGGTTTACTCCTTATGATTCCATTGATAACGCGAATTATACCGCATCAGTGTTCCTTGAAGAGGCCAGGCAGTCCTACCCGTCAGTAAGAGATTTTCAGGTGGTACGCGTATTTTATGGGCACAACTCCGCACCATTTACAACTGAACTATATGCCGAAAATGAACTGGTTGATGCCGATTTAATTCCACCTTCGTCAACATTGCAAGTTATGAAATGGGTTTTTGATGAACCGGTACGAAACATACAACTGAAATTTGAAGGAAATGACAGTCCCGAAATATACGGTATCGCCTTAGATGCATCGAATGGAGTTGCAGTTGACAATGTTGCTATGCGCGGAAGCTCTGGTCTTGAATTCTCAAAAATAAACCGTTCTCTATTAAAAAACATTTACAACGAGTTGAATGTTGAGCTATTAATACTGCAATTCGGAGGGAATGTAGTTCCGTATATCGGCGATGGACACGAACGATATGAACGTTGGTTTCGATCGCAGTTAATGGTTTTAAAATCGTTATTGCCTAATGTACCCATTATCGTGATCGGAGTTGCCGACATGAGCATCAAAGATAAAGACAGGTATAAAACATATCCGAACTTAATAAACGTGCGAAATTCATTGAAAAATGCAACATTAAGTGCAGGAGGAGTGTATTGGGACATGTTCGGGGCAATGGGAGGTGAAAACAGTATGCCGAGTTGGGTATTTGCAAAACCGGCGCTGGCATCAACCGATTTTGTCCATTTTAATTACCGCGGGGCACGTATCATTGCTGAAATGTTTTATAATGCCCTGATATTTGAATATGGCAGTTACCAGGAACAATTTGAAATCAAGCAACCGGAAATCACAGCAGAATAATGAACAATCACATAAAAATAGTAACAGGATGTATTGGGATTATCTTAACGATGTGTTCAACAAGTAGTTTTGGGCAGGTTTCCGGATATCCGTACGCGATAGATGAATATCCTTTTATACATTATGAAAAAAATGAAATTGATTTTTATCACGACAGTTCTGCTTTTGAACAACTGTTTGCAAAGTTCGACTCGGTTTATCTGTATGGAACCGGACAGGTAAACATTGTTCATCTCGGGGGCTCTCACCTTCAGGCTGATATTTATTCCCACCGGCTGCGGCAACGATTACAAACGTTCATGCCAGGCAGCAATGGCGGACGGGGAATGGTATTTCCTTACCGCATCGCAAAAACCAACAACCCCCGGAATTACAGGGTCACATTTCAAGGTGACTGGGATTACAGTAAAAACACAAAAAGACTGCTCGATGGTCCTCTCGGACTAATGGGCATCAAAGTAAGAACACATGATACCACAAGCCGGGTGCATTTGTCGCCAAATACGGGTTCACAGGTAAATTATGATTTTAATAAGGTGAGAATATATCATGCCTTCGGGAATCAGTATTTTGATCCCGGAATTGAGGCAGAAATTGAAATCACAGATACAATAAAAAACCACCTGCTTGGGTTTACCGAGTATCATCTGTCCGGTTATTCAGATACCCTGCAATTATGTGTTCAGAAAACTGATCGTTCGCAATTGGCTTTTGAACTGTACGGAATTCAGTTGATGACTGATGATCCGGGTATTGTTTATCATGCGGTTGGCATCAATGGCGCCAGTTTACCTTCGTTTAATCGTTGTGAGAAATTTGTTGATCATATGAAGGCTGTAGATCCTGATCTGGTAGTCATATCTATTGGTACGAATGATGGTAATACCAGGTTTTTTAAACCGAAAGAATACCATGAGAATTATGACACACTCCTTCATCTGATCCGTGAAGCTGCACCTAATGCTGCCCTGTTGCTAACTGTTCCGAATGACAGTTACATGTTTCGCAGGTATATCAATAAGAATACGGCTGAAATCGAAGAAGAAATTATTCAACTGGCAAAGGAATATGGGGGCGGAGTATGGGACTTTTACAGGATCATGGGGGGATTGAATTCAATTTATGTTTGGAATAAAGAGGGGCTGGCAAGGTATGACAAGATCCATTTCACAAGAAAAGGATATGAACTAAAAGGCGATTTGCTTTTCAATGCCCTTTTAAAAGCCTATGACAATCACCTGAACATCCTCGTTTCTGAGAAAGAGGAAAAATTCAAAAAGAAAGAATTATTAGAAGCGAAATCCAATGAAAAAGAAATAAAAATAAGTTGTAAGGACCAACCTTCTAACTCGTATTAATCAGAAGGTTTAGAGAATGATTGCTATAGTACAAAAGCGTTGAAAAATAGTAAACAGTCGATTGTAAATAATTTATGAATGAATAAGGTCAAATGATTGTGTATCATTAATCTATTACTATTGAATAACTTGTGAACCTCACTTCAGCCATAAAAGATATTTTCCTTTTCAACCAGGAATCTCCGTTGATTTTTACCAAATTTTACTTTTGGGCGTTTTTTGCGGTGGTTATGGCCATTTATTCGGTTGTTTATCGGAACAAATCACTTCGCAACGCTTACCTGTTTCTTGTTTCGCTCTTTTTTTATTACAAAACAGGCGGACTGTTCTTTTTCATCCTCATTTTTTCCACCATCGTTGATTATTACATTGGCAAAGGTATTTATTACACAAAAGGAAATCTGGGGAAAAAACTGTTGGTTTCGCTAAGTGTTGCGATTAATCTTGCAGTGCTTGGCTTTTTTAAATATGACTATTTTTTTACCGAGACCATCAACAATGTGAGCAATTTAAACCTCGATGTTGTGACACATTCGGCAAAATGGTCGAACCAGTTACTGGGAACAAATTTTGAAATTGACAGAATGCTGCCTCCCGTGGGAATCAGTTTTTTCACTTTTCAGACAATAAGTTACTCCATTGATATTTACCGGGAAAAGGTTAAGCCTGTAAACAGCCTGCTCGACTTTGGCTTTTACGTTTCATTTTTTCCACAGCTTGTTGCAGGTCCAATCGTCCGCGCGGCTGATTTTATTCCCCAACTTTACAAAAAATATACACTGTCGTCCTGGGAATTTGGATATGGCGTTTACCTCATCCTGAAAGGGCTGGTCAAAAAAATGTTTATTGGCGATTACGTTGCCGTTAACCTGGTAGACAGGGTGTTTGCCAATCCGGCATCTTACTCAGGCTTTGAAAACCTGATGGGCCTGTATGGGTATTCATTGCAGGTTTATTGTGATTTCTCGGGTTATACCGATATTGCCATTGGTGTAGCTATGCTCATGGGATTTTACCTTCCAAAAAATTTCAATTCACCATACAAAGCGAAAAATGTGGGTGAATTCTGGAAACGCTGGCATATCTCATTGTCATCATGGTTAAAAGATTACCTGTATATTCCCATGGGCGGGAGCAGGCACGGAACAGCATTTACCTATATCAGCCTGATGGTTATCCTTGGATTTGTTATCCTGCTTGCCGGTCAATTGTGGCTGGCACCAATATTTGCCGGTGTAATCATCGTTTCCTGGATATTAACCCGATTTTTCCCGGGCCTGAAACTTGGCATTACCACCAACATCAATTTGATGATGACCATGTTACTCGGTGGTTTATGGCATGGGGCAAGCTGGACATTCGTGTTGTGGGGTGGATTGAACGGACTCGGACTGGTGATATACAAATTCTGGAAACGGGTAAGTCCCTACGAACATAATACCAGATGGTATGCAACGTTTTGGAAAATATTTCTGACATTCAATTTTATTACATTTACCAGGGTTTGGTTTCGCGGTGAATCCATGCCAAAAACCTATTCAATGCTAAACCAGATAGGTAGCAGTTTTAGCTGGTCTCAGGTTCCGGAGATGATCGGCTCCTATAAATCCGTATTTGGGGTTATGCTGCTGGGATTTATTGTACACTGGTTACCTGAAAACTGGAAAGTAGCTTACAGAAACTGGTTTATCAACACCCCGGTGTATTTAAAAATAATTATTACAGCGCTAATTATATTTATAATTTATCAATCCATTTCTGCTGAATTGCAACCGTTTATCTATTTTCAGTTTTAAGGAAAAGAAAGCCTTTCACTTTAAAACAGGTAAAAGACAATTGCATTAAGTTTAATTCGATTTAGTTGCCCAGTATGATGTCAATTAGCTCCTGATCCGGATTCATGTCACCATCTACCAGACCAAAACTACCACTCTTATAGTTCCAGTTGGCATAAGCGATGTCATATTCTTCAAAGATGGCGATCATATCTCGGTACCATGCCAGTGCATCTTCGCGGGGAGCGCCATCAATAACTCCAAATTCGCCGCAATAAAGATTCAACCCCGTGTGTTCCGATTTGTGCCTGGGTTTTTGCATCATTTTGGTAAGAACCTTTTTGTTATATGTTTTCCCGGTGCTTCCGGTTAGCCGTTCTTTGTAATCATCATTCAGATCCTCCCATTCAGTCCGGGTAATTATTTCATCCGGGTAGTGCACCGGCCCCTGGTAATTATCCAGAAACGTCCAGCTCGCCTTGTAATGTGTAAGCAGGAAAGGTTCGTAAAAATGATAACTTAACAGGATGTTTGTATCATTGGCAGGAAGCTTTAGTTCATCAAACGTATCGGCTGATTGCCAGCGATTTGAACCGATAACAACAATCCGTTCAGGTTCCAGTTCCCTGATAGCGTTGGCGGCTTTTGCAACAAGATTATTCCATAGTTCAGGATCATCGGCTACGGGTTCATTCATCAACTCATAAGCCACCATACCAACCGGCCATTTTTTGAGCGCCGAAGATAAATCTCTCCAGAGATCAATAAATCGGTCCTGTGCTTCCGGCTCCGTCCACAATGGTTTTTCCTCAGCATTAAAGTGGTGCGATCGTAAAATGTGCAAGTCAACAATCGCGCGAAGATCGTTATCATGGCACCAACGCAAAGCGTTTTCGAGCAAGTGGAAGGCTTCCTGATGCCTTTTCCCTTCTTCATCCCACATTTGCTCCTCATCAATCGGAATACGTACATGGTCAAAGCCGAGTTGAGCAATATAATCCACATCATCTTTTGTAAAGAATCGTTCCCTTTCAGCACCTCTTCTATCGCTTTGCGAAAGCCAGTGGGCTATGTTCGTACCTCTTTTGATTTCAAATGAATCATAAATTTCCTGAACTTTTGCTTCGGAATCTGTGTTACCAGCATTCTTACAAGTGATGAAAGCTAACGAACATACGGCAGCGAGTATTGCTGCTAATAAAATCCTTTTCATAATAATGTTTTTAATTAATGTTTTACAATGTCGAATGTATAGGATATATAATGAATGACAAAAAAAACCTGCTGCATTAAATAACACAATTTTTCCTTTTATAACCAAAATCAACCATTATGATAATTCCACGGGTATTTTTTAATATATCCCTGCTATGGATCCGCAGCTCTGCCCTCACATCTTGATATCCATAAGAAGATTAAAAAAAATTATTCCCTGGCCGGCTACTCCCGGTTGTATCCCTACACGGAAACATCAGACATCCGTTGTATCGCTTTTTGTAAATACGCACGTATCAAAGGGTTGTATAAATTTATATGCCGTTTTGTCTGTTTTTGCAACATAAGCAGTCGTTTTGTCATTTATTTGTATGTAGCTGATTAGTTGTTTGTTATGTTCTGTCAGGGCACTTTTAAACCGGTTGGCATTTATATTGATTAACTAAGCAATAAATGAGTCCGGTCTAAAAAGCCACCTTACCCCTAAATCCCCTAAAGGGGAC
>CAZAMT010000176.1:0-8448 GCA_964486145.1 uncultured Bacteroidales bacterium | reverse complement strand
ACTTGTCCGACAATTGGCGGATAGCTTGCTCCGATTTGTCGGAGGTCTGTTTCATCAAGTTAGCTTTGTCTAATTTTACGAAATCGTAAATATATTGTTCACGATTAATTATAGTTTTGCATATAACATTACATAGCATGAAAGCAGCAGTCATAAACCAATATGGAAGTCCTGATGTATTTGAAATAGAAACGATTAACAAACCCGTTCCGAAACCACATGAGGTATTAATCAGGGTATATGCATCAAGTATTAACCCCGTTGACTGGAAAATCCGGAAAGGAAACTGGCGGCTTTTACTGATTGCAAAATTTCCGGTAGTACTTGGATTTGATGCCGCAGGTGAAGTTATAGAAACAGGTGCAAAAGTAACCAGGTTTAAGCCTGGAGACAGGGTTTACAGTCGCCTGGATAGAAAATTTGGCGGTGCATATGCCGAATATGCCGTTGGTTCTGAAAATACGTTTTCATTCATCCCCTCCAATTTAACATACAAGGAAGCGGCTGCACTTCCGCTTGCAGGGGTATCAGCATTGCAGGCATTAAGAGATAAAGGTAAAATAGCCTCTGGTAAAAAAGTTCTTGTTAATGGAGCTTCCGGAGGGGTTGGACATTTTGCCATACAAATTGCAAGAATCCTGGGAGGTGAGGTTACTGCTGTTTCAAGTTCCCGTCATAAAAATATGATGGATACGCTAAAGCCTCACCACTGGATAGACTACACTAAAAAAGACTTTTTGGATCAACCTGAAATGTATGATCTCATTTTTGATGTAATTGGCAACAAAAATTTCCTTTTATGCAGGAAAAAACTAACTCCCGGAGGTATTTATGTTACCTCCCTTCCCAGGCCAAAAATTATTTTACATCGATTTGTTTCCTGGTTCACCACAAAAAAAGTGAAAGGTTTTTTAATGAAATCTGATTCGAATGACCTCGATATCCTGTCATCGTATGCCGAAAACGACAAACTGAAAATTTATATTGACAAAGTGTATCCGCTCGAAAAAATTGCAGAAGCTCACATGCACTCGCAGTCGGGAAAAGCAGAGGGGAAGATTGTGTTGGAGATTCAATAAAACCTTTTATTTATTAACATCTTACTGTTGATAAAAACCCCCAGGGTTAGCCTTCATTTAATCAATGTTTAATAATAACTTAATATGTAAGCACTATTTTAGTCATTATTAAAACATAAACAATATGAAAGAAAAAAATTACCCTGCAACTGACATGGTTTTGAATACAAATGAAATCATGAATGATTATGAATTTTACATGAAACTTTTCATCAGGCAAGAAGTTCTGGATTTCAATTCAACTCCGGAAGAACGCAAAAAATGCTTGAAAGTGCAATCTTAGGTTCATACCTGTTGCAAATTTCAAGTTATCAATAACGCCCGACTACCAATGAATATATCCGTTGGCATTGTATTTAACTCTGTACATTAAAGTTTTGGGCAAATTCCGACTTTATAATTTCAATAAGAGAGTCAATAAAAAAGCTGTCTTTTGTAATGTACTTTGTTGCTCCGTTTTTATAGTATTCATCAATCAAATCCTGATCACCAATTCCCGACAACACAATTACAGAAGTTTCTGAATCTTCTTTCCTGATTTCTTTAAGAACATCCAGTCCTGTCATCTCTGAATCATTTCTTGTCCAAAGCATATGGTCGACCACCACAATGGCCGGAGCCATGTGCAAATGATTTATACATTCTTCACCCGATGTAAATGACTTTACGGTATAACCATCCCTACTGCTAAACGTATACTCGAGCAAATTTAAGATGGTCTTTTCATCATCAACAAAGAAAATAAGTTTTTTATTCATTCGCGGTTCATTTCAGATTAGATGAGGCATACATATAAAAGTCTAATTTAAAGAATTTGTTTAAAAAAAATCTATTATAGTCAAATTTATTTTTTAATTTTAATTAAGAAAATTTATATCACGTAAACTAATCTGCCCTATTCATATAGTTATAATATTAATATATGACACAGCAGAGCTTGTGCCGCCAAAGGCTGCATTAGCCCGATTTAATTGCACTTTCTTTTCACAGAAAAGGTAGTGTAACTAAATCGTAAATAGTTGATTGTGAATAATTTATAAATTAATAAGGTTAAATTTCTATTCATGGCAAAAAACGAAGGCAAAATTTTACAGGTCATTGGGCCTGTAGTGGACATCAGTTTTGAAGGATCGGATGATGAACTTCCAAACATCTTCGATGCACTCGAAATAAACAGGGATAACGGCGAAACACTTGTTGTTGAATGTCAACAACACATCGGTGAATACACAGTCAGGACCATTGCAATGGATTCAACGGATGGTTTACAACGCGGTATGAAAGTTATAAATACTGGTGTACCTATCCGCGTACCTGTTGGCGAAAAAATTCGTGGACGACTGGTTAACGTCACCGGGGAAGCTATTGACGGCATTGGCGAGTTGGATAAAACCGGTGGTTATCAAATACATAATAAACCACCAAAATTTGAAGACCTTTCTACGGAGTCCGAAGTATTGTACACCGGGATTAAAGTAATTGACCTTATCGAACCATACCTGAAAGGTGGAAAAATCGGGTTATTTGGTGGTGCCGGAGTAGGAAAAACAGTGCTCATTCAGGAACTTATAAACAATATCGCTAAAGCTCACGCCGGTTTGTCGGTATTTGCAGGAGTTGGGGAGCGCACACGTGAAGGAAATGACCTGTTGCGTGAAATGCTTGAATCGGGTGTTATGACCTATGGTGAAGCATTTAAAAAGAGCATGGAAGAAGGAGGATGGGATCTGTCCAAAGTAGATCACGAGGCCATTAAAAAATCACAAATATCACTGGTATTCGGACAGATGAATGAACCTCCCGGAGCACGTGCCAGCGTTGCTCTTACAGGACTCTCTATAGCTGAATCATTCCGCGATGCAGCAGGGGAAGGCGACCAGGGGAAAGATATTTTATTTTTCATAGATAATATTTTCCGTTTTACACAAGCAGGCTCGGAAGTGTCAGCCCTTCTTGGAAGAATGCCATCCGCTGTTGGATATCAGCCAACTCTTGCAACTGAAATGGGTCTGATGCAGGAAAGGATTACATCAACAACTCATGGATCCATTACCTCGGTACAGGCCGTATATGTTCCCGCGGATGACCTTACTGACCCGGCTCCTGCAACAACATTTGCACACCTGGATGCCACTACTGTTTTAAGCAGAAAAATATCAGAATTAGGTATTTATCCGGCAGTGGATCCCCTGGATTCAACATCGCGTATTCTAACTCCTGATATTGTTGGTGATGAACATTATCGTGCAGCCCAGCGTGTGAAAGAAATTCTCCAAAGACATAAAGAATTACAGGATATTATTGCTATCCTGGGTATGGACGAATTGTCAGAAGAAGACAAACTTGTTGTGCACAGGGCAAGAAGGATACAGCGATTCTTATCTCAACCGTTCCATGTAGCGGAAGCATTCACAGGAAGACCCGGAGCATTTGTTCCTATTGAAGACATCATTAAAGGATTTAACATGATCCTCGATGGTGAGGTTGATAAATACCCGGAAGCAGCATTTAATTTTGTAGGAACCATTGACGAAGCCATCGAAAACGGGGAACGAATGCTTTCAGAATCAAAAGTATAAATAATCTCAGCAGGATATATCATTTCAACAATGCAATGGTATATCCTGATTAAATTTAATTCAAATGAAGCTTGATATCATAACACCGGATACCAGTATTTTTTCAGGAGAAGTTGAATTGGTAAAAGTACCCGGATCCAAGAGTTCTTTTGCCGTTCTTCACAATCACGCTCCCATAATTTCAACCCTTGAAAAAGGCACTGTAAGAATTGTTGACGATGCCAAGAATACAAAGCTATTTGAAATAAGTGGCGGCATCATTGAAGTTCGCAACAATGAAATTATTATTCTTGCCGACTAAATGATAAAACGTTGCATCTACTCCTGGCATATTTGTTTTATTCTTTTGGTTTTGTTCATTCAGGGAATATTTGGTCAAAGAACGGTTACTTTTCCCGCTGATGATGGCGTTGAAATTACTGCCGATGTCTATTTTCAAAACATCCGTTATCCATTCATTATTTTATGCCATGGATTGGAATCCAGCCGTGGCGAATACCAGTTAATCGCGAAAAAACTTACAAACCTTAAATACAACTGCATGGCTGTTGATTTAAGAGTAGGCGATGAATCAAATTTTGTTCATAATGAAACTGCAAGAAATTTAGGTTATGAATGCAATGCATATAGCGCCTCTTTAAAGGATATTGATGCGGCCATTGATTATGCATATGATAAAACGAAGTTACCGGTGATTCTGCTGGGCAATAATTTTTCAGCCTCGTTATGTTTAATATCTGCAAAAAGCAATAAAAAAGTACATGCGGTGATGGGGTTCAGTCCGGGTGAATACTTTAAGGATATACATGTAGCTGGTTCATTGACAGCATTTGATAAACAGCTTTTTCTATGTTGCAACAAAACTGAAAAGCCATATATGGACAGTTTGATCAGGCATGTTCCGAAATCACTTGTGTTTCGTTGTTGCCACGAGGCGCCCAAAGCAAATAAAGGGATTGAACTGCTCTCAGAAAAAAACCCCAATCACGATCTTTTCTGGTTAGACCTGCTTTTTTATTTTAACAAGCTTTCTCAATAAATCAGGCCAACACTTTTTATCATTGCATTTGGTAAATTAATTCCTGAAACCATTACTTTCGCAGTCTGGAGATTCAATTGACATGACAGTTAAATTTTTAATCATTCGGTTCAGTTCCATTGGAGATATTGTGCTTACAACTCCTGTAATGCGAAACCTGAAGAAGCAAGTGGAAAATGCTGAAATACATTATCTTACCAAAATTCAGTATAGCGATATTGTTTTGAATAATGTATATGTTGATAAAGTACACATACTGCAGAATGCATTTAAGGAAACCATTCGTATCCTTAAGAAGGAACATTTTGATTATGTTATTGATTTGCATAACAACATTCGATCAGCCAGGGTTAAACTCAATCTAAAAATGTTATCCTTTAGCTTTAAAAAACTGAACTACCAAAAATGGCTTCTTGTAAAAACAAAAAAAAATTACCTCCCTGATGTTCATATTGTTGACAGGTATATGGATACCATCCGGTTTTTTATATCAGAATTTGACTCCAAAAGTCTTGACTATTTCATTCCTGCATTTGATGAAATAGACATTCAATCGTTACCAGTTCCATACCATCACGGATTTCTCTCATGGGTTATCGGGGCAAAACACAACACCAAAAAATTTCCAAAATCAAAAATCACGGAAATCATTCGTCAAATAAACTACCCTGTCATAATTCTCGGAGGACCTGACGATTATGACGATGGAAGGTATATCGAAGATAACTCAACAGGAAATGTAGTAAATGCATGTGGGAAATACAACCTGAATCAATCTGCTTCATTGCTCCGTCAGGCAGATGTTGTTATTTCCAATGATACCGGACTCATGCACATAGCTGCTGCATTTGATAAAAAAATCATTTCCCTTTGGGGAAACACGGTTCCCGCTTTTGGAATGTATCCTTGCATATCTGAAAAACATTCCATCATGATTGAAAACAAAAATTTAAACTGCAGACCATGCTCCAAAATCGGGTTCCAAAAATGTCCAAAAACGCATTTTAAATGTATGAATGACTTAAATAATGAGGAAATAGTAAAAAGTATTCATAATTTTTTACAACTTTAACTTGTTGTTTTCGAAAACAGACGCAAAGAGTGTTTGTGGTTAAATTATTGCCTTCGTGTACAATGAATAAACTTTTTATTAGTTTTATACGTAAGATACATTGTTTTTTTCTGTCCAAAAAATTATTAATTATAAATGGCCAATTTAAGAGTTACTTTAGGGTTTGTTCCTTCAACAGATAAAGTTGAACAACAACGTGCGACATTAAAGAGCGAGTTCGAAAAACTAAATGAGATTGCCTCATCGGAGGAATTATCGAGGTATAACGAACTTAATGCTTTCATAAATTCCAATGAGTTTTCTGAACGGAAAAGAAAAATCCAGGGGCAAAAATTCAGTGATACGGAAGAATACCAGAAAGAACAACGATTTATATCATTGAAAAATGATACATCGGTTAAAGATTTTTACAAAATCGAAAATTCATCTCAACTGGCAGAATTTGAACGCATTGATAAATCATTAGAACTGAAAAAATATAACGAACTTCAGGATTATGTCCAGTCAAAAGAATTTGAGGATGTAAAAAATTACATGGCTTTACCGGGAAAGAAAAAATTTGAACAATCCAATGAGTACAACGCGCTTGTAAACTACAATAATTTGAAAAACAACCCGGATCTTCAGAAATATTTGAAGTTGCAAAAGAAAAAAGGTTTTCATGATTTTTTGAAGCTTTATAATACCGATGAAGTTTCTGATTTTGAAAGTTTAAAAAGCAAAGTTGAAAATGCTGCTTTCAAAGCAAAGCTTTCTTCAATACCCAAAAAGGAAAGAAAAACATCAGAGGAATACCGGGAACATGAAAAATACGAAAGTTTAAAAAAAGAACCGCGATTTAAGAATTATTTAAAGATCAAAAATTCTGATATGTTTGATGCATTCAAAAAAATGCATGAAACGGCAGAACTTGAGGCATATAATGAACTGGACAGGTATATTCATTCAAATGAATTTAAACAGGCACGGAAATCAATTGAAAGCCAAAAATTTAAGGACACAGATGCCAGTAAAAAGCAAAATGAATTTAACTCATTAAAAAAATCAAAACCAATTTCTTTTTATTTCAAATTCAAGGATTCTGCATTGTATAAAAATTATCTGCAGATGAAAGATTCCGCGAAAATAAAAGAATATGAAGAACTAAAATCGTTTATTGCATCCGATAAATTTAAAAAAGTAAAGGAATACATGAATATGTCTTCAGGCAAGAGGTTTAATATGTCTGAAGAAAAACAAATGGTAGATGAATTCAACAACCTCAAAAAATCAGATGCCATTAAATACTATTTCAAATACAAGGATTCAAATAAGTTTGACGAATTAAGAACCTGGAGAGTGTCATTTGAAGAAGATTTTGCTTCGCCCTCCATTGATACAAACAAATGGTTAACAAAGTATTTTTGGGGTGATAAATTGCTCAACGAGTCTTATTCTATATCCTCAGACAAGCACCTGGTTACAGGAAACAATGTGAATGTAAATAACAATGTTCTTGAAATTATTACCCGCAAGGAAAGTGTCAGGGGTAAAGCATGGGAACCCACTGTTGGTTTCTTCGATAAAGAATTTGATTTTACATCAGGATTAGTGAATACGGGAAAAAGTTTTCGCCAAAAATATGGAAAGTTCGAAGCTAAAATTCGATTTAACCAGAATGCTCCTGTCAACCACGCATTCTGGATGGTTTCGGACAAAACGATACCCCACGTGGACGTAGTAAAATTTGATAAACATTTATCCTTTAATAATTTCTGGCGAAATGGTAGTCCCTCCATACACCAGAATTCAAATAAAGTTAAACTGGGAAAATATGCCAAAGATTTTTATATCTACGGGTTGGAATGGACAGCAAATGAATTAACATGGACCATCAATGGCATTACGGTTGCTAACCAGACCACCGGAGTCCCGCAAGAGTCAATGTATATTCAGTTAAGTTCTGGTTTATATGAGGATTCAGAACTTCTGCAACCTGCGGTATGTGAAATTGATTGGATCCGTTGTTATCAGAAGGTAAATAGCGATTGATTTTTAAGTATTATTGTTTTGAAACCAGGAATCTCATTCACTTTTTTCAATATTTGCTAATCCGATTTAACAAATCTCCAGGGTTTATTTTTCCAAATATCCCCGGAATAATCAACGCCAACGCGCGGTGTAGTTATAAATTTCACCTTTAGATCGCCGCCTTCTTCAACCCAAAGGCGATCCGATGCAACGATAGATTCTCCATAAAAACTTTTATCAATATTTAATAATTTTGTTAACCTTCCAGGGCCTGATATCCTGTCAACACCCCTTATGAGAGCAGCCTGTGGTTCATTCTTTTTACCTGTAACAAAATTGAGCATCCAGTACATACCATAAATAAGATATACATAAATAAATCCACCAGATGCATACATAATTTCTGTACGTGCTGTCCTTCCCTTGCTTGCATGACAGGCAAGATCGTCCACACCCTTGTAAGCTTCCACTTCTGTTATCATAAATCTTTCCGGCTGATCATTTCCATTTCTTATCAGGTACTTTCCAAGCAATTCAGGGGCAACATGTAACACGTCCCTTTCAAAAAAGCTTTGTTCCAACCGCTTCATACACTATAATTTTTGAATTGAATCCATGGGTTTGGTCTAAAAAGCCTTCAAACTGCTGATTTTTGTTGTTTTCACCCGT
>CAZAMT010000175.1:0-8457 GCA_964486145.1 uncultured Bacteroidales bacterium | reverse complement strand
TTGAAATGAGTGCCAAATTTCAGGTTTGGTCACAAATTTTAAACACATGAAAATATTAGTCCTGAACTGTGGAAGTTCTTCTATTAAATACCAGTTATTTAACATGACCGATCAAACAGTTTGTGCAAAAGGCCTGGCGGATAAAGTTGGTATGCAGGGCTCTTTAATCAAGCATGAAAAAGAAGATGGTCAGAAAGTGAAATTCGAAGGTGAAATACTTGATCATCAAAATGGTATTGAATATATCCTTGGAGTTTTAACAAGCGAAAAACACGGATGTCTCAAAAGCCTGGATGATATAGATGCGGTAGGTCACAGGGTGGCACACGGAGGTGAGCAATTCAATAAAAGTGCATTTATTAATGAACATGTTGAATCGGAAATTAAAAAATGCTTTGAACTGGCGCCGCTTCATAATCCGGCAAACATGAAAGGCATCCAGGCAATGAAATTGCTCATCCCGGGTATTCCCCAGGTGGCAACATTTGATACAGCATTTCATCAAACGATGCCTGAACATGCCTATATGTATGCAATCCCTTATTCGCTTTATAAAAAATACGGTATCCGCCGATATGGATTTCATGGCACCAGCCACAGTTATATCGCAAACAGAGCATGTGATATTCTTGGTAAAGACATCAATACGATGAAAATTATTACCTGCCATCTCGGAAATGGAGCATCCATGTGCGCCATAAACAAAGGGAAGTCATATGACACTTCGATGGGGTTCACTCCCATTGAAGGATTAATCATGGGCACGAGATGTGGTGATCTCGATATCGGCGTTGTTACGTTTATTATGGATAAAGAAGAAATTGGCTTGTCATCAACCAATACATTGTTCAATAAACAAAGTGGAATGCTTGGAATTACCGGCGTATCCTCCGATATGCGGGAAATTGAAATTGAAGCCTGGGAAAACAACAACAAACGTGCAGATTTGGGATTGAAAATGTACTTTTATCGAGTGAAAAAATTCATTGGCTCTTATGCTGCAGCAATGGGCGGTGTTGATTTGATTATCTTTTCCGGGGGAATTGGTGAAAATGGTCCGGAAACAAGACAACTTGTCTGTGAAGGTCTTGAGTTTTTGGGATTGGAGTTTGATCAAAAAAAGAATGAAGGTATTCGATCGAAAGAAGTCATCATCAGCAAAGATTCATCCAAGGTGGCTGCTATGGTAATACCTACAAATGAAGAACTTGTAATTGCAAAAGATACCCAGGAAATCATTAAAGAACATAAGTTAACCAAACAGGAACAATAGCATGGGATTGAAATCTCTGGATGACTTGTTTACCATTGCGAAAAACCATCAAAGTAAAAAGTTGGTAGTAGCGGCTGCTGAGGACGAACATGTATTGTTTGCTATTAAGCAAGCCTGCGAATATGGCCTTATTGAGCCAATTTTGATAGGTGACGCAAACAAAATCCGTGAGATATCACGATCCATAGATTTTAAAATATCCGGAATCGATATAATTGATGAACCGGTTCCGGAAAATGCATCCTTTAAAGCCGTTGAAAAAATAAGGAACCGAGAGGCAAACATCCTTATGAAAGGCCTTGTTAGTACAGGCCCCCTTCTCAAAGCAGTCCTGCAAAAGGATAACGGATTAAGAAAAAATGAAGTTCTGAGTCACATCGCCTTATTCGAATCACCCTATTATCATAAACTCCTGGCAGTTACCGATGCTGCTATGAATATAACTCCAAATTTAAATGAGAAAATTGCTATTCTCCTGAATGCAGTCGAATTATTTCATAAACTTGGAACCGAACAGCCCAAAGTTGGAGTAATAGGTGCAGTGGAGGTAGTTAATCCCCGGATGGAAGCAACAACGGATGCAGCCATGTTAACAATAATGAATAAAAGAGGGCAAATCAAAGGTTGTATCGTGGACGGCCCGTTGGCATTGGACAACGCTGTTTCAAAAGATGCAGCGAAACTTAAAAAAATTGAAAGCACGGTAGCAGGTGATGTTGACATCATCCTTGCGCCGGAGATTAATGCTGGTAATGTTCTATACAAATCACTAAACTTTTTGGGTGGAGCAACCTCGGCAGCAGTTATTATGGGGGCATCGGTTCCGGTGGTTTTAACTTCCAGGGCAGACAGTCAAAAAAGCAAATTCATGTCCATCGCATTGGCAGCAGCTATGAAAGAAACATGACATCATTCACCCCGTTTTACTAACAAAAATCATCCGGCATCAGGATCTATTTTCGTAATTTTCAGCATCCGATACCGGATATTTTTTTGTAACAATATTAATACTACAAACGAAAACAAAATGTTATGATACATCGAATATTAGCTATTAACCCGGGATCAACTTCCACAAAAATTGCTGTTTATGAGAATGCAAAACCTGTTTTTTTAAAAACCATACAACATTCCCGCAAGGACCTGAGTAAATTCGAAAAAATAACGGACCAGTTCGTGTTTCGAAAAGACATCATTTTAAAAGAACTCAACAAAGCGCAGGTTGAAATAAGTCAAATTGAAGTTGTCGTGGGCCGAGGAGGCCTTGTAAAGCCCATACAATCAGGAGTATACAGCATAAACGAGCAATTGAAAGATGACTTAAGAGAAGGTGTGATGGGCGAACACGCCAGCAACCTGGGAGGATTAATCGCGGATGAAATTGCCAATATCATTCATGGTGCACGTGCATTCATTGCCGATCCGGTGGTTGTAGATGAAATGGACGAGGTGGCCAGAGTTGCCGGGCACCCAAAATTCAGAAGGTACTCCATCTTTCATGCCCTCAACCAGAAATCCACTGCACGCGCTTATGCTCAACTGCTGGGTACCAAATATGAAGATCTCAATTTAATTATTGCCCACCTGGGTGGAGGTATTTCCGTAGGTGCACACCGAAAAGGCATGGTAGTTGATGTCAATCAGGCACTCGATGGAAATGGCCCAATCTCACCGGAACGATCGGGAACCGTTCCTGCAGGTGATCTTATTCGATACTGCTTCAGTGGTGAATATACCGAAGCAGAAATACGAAATTGGATTACAGGCCAGGGAGGACTTGTGGCTTATCTTGGAACAAACAGTGCTTACGAAGTGGAATTAATGGCCAGGGAAGGCGATGAAAAAGCCAAACTTATCCAACATGCCATGTCGTACCAGATTGCCAAAGAAATTGGCGCTATGGCTGTGGTGCTGAAGGGTGAGATTGATGCAATCATACTCACAGGTGGTTTGGCTCACAACACATTTGTGGTTGAATATGTAAAAAAAATGATTGGTTTTATTGCCCCGGTAGTCATCTTCCCGGGTGAAGATGAAATGTACGCACTAGCCATGAATGGATTGATGGTTTTAAAAGGAGATGCCATCATCAAAGAATATGGCGAAGAAAGTTTTGTAAAAACCAGGTTAATTGATTTGGGAATTACGGATTTGAAAGATTAACAGGTAAAATTTTCCCGTTAAAATAATGATGACCCGTTGTTGCAAATTCTTCAATGAATTTAGCCATCTGCGCGGCTGTCATTGGTGGCTTGTAACCAGGAAACGCTTCTTGCAACATCTCGGTTTGAACGGCACCCAAAGCAAGACAATTAACGCTTATGTTTTTCTCCTGAAGTTCAACGGCCATACATTCTGTAAGGACAGACAGCGCTCCCTTACTTGCACTATACATGGATAAACCCGGAAATTTTGAACTACCCTGAAATCCTCCCATACTTGAAATATTTACAACATGCGGTTTTTTCGATTTCTCAAGCAATGGGAGTAATAGCCGGGTTAATTTAGCAACGGCAAAAACATTAACATTGAAAATCCGGCGCATCTCTTCCTCTGGAAAATTTTTAAACGGATGATTAAATAAATATCCTGCATTGTTTATTAACAAATCCAAATAACCCATTTTGTCTTTTACAAAATTTTCAAGCACTTTTAAATCAGAATCGTTGTCGAGATCACATGGCAACACTTTCAGCAGCGCCGTGGGTATTCTTTCCAGACATTCATCATGTAATCGATTCAACTGTTCCTCATTCCTTGATATTGCGATGACTTTATTATTATCATTCAGTGTAAAACGTTTCACCAACTCATAACCAATGCCTCTACTGGCACCTGTAACCAAAATATGCATGAAATTTGTTTTAATATATTATTTACAATTTAACTCAAAATCAATTTACTTTGTTTACAATTAAAAAAAAATAAAAGCAAATGTTCAAAAAATCTATTTTTATAATAGCCATCATTCTTTTCTTTTGTGGATCGGGTAATGTTTTAAAGGCTCAGTGGGATGATGGCGAGAAGCCTCCCTTAAAAGAAAGAATTTTTTTTGGAGGAAATATTGCACTGCAATTTGGCACAATCACATTTATTGAAGTTTCACCTCTGGCCGGTATCCGTTTAACACCAAGGTTTTCGCCCGGCATTAGCCTTATCTATAACTACTACAAAGAAAATATGTTCACCACTTTCGATACGCATATTTTTGGAGGTAGTGTTTTTTCCCGGTACACGCTGATGCAAAACATGAACAAGTTTATACCTCTCGGTATCAATGCATCCATCATTGCACATGGAGAATATGAGGCATTAAATCTTGAATCCAGGTATTTTGATGTTTTGGGAACACAAGGAAACCAGGATCGGTTTTGGCAGCACAACGTTTATGTAGGAGGTGGATTGGGTTTTCATGCTGGAAAAAATTCTATGTTTACGATTTTTATATTATGGAATCTGAACGAAACTGAAAACTCTTTGTATTCCAATCCTGTAGTAAGAGTCGGTTTTGTTTTCTAAAAAAAATCCCCCATGAAACAATCAAGGAGGATACAGACACGCGTTTGTTTGTTTTCTATCGGAAGCTGATTCCCAGCCCTGCCGTAGCAACGCTGTAATTTGCATATGTATAATCGAAATGAAGTGTAACTACAGCAAATTTAAACCGAATACCGGCATTTAATCTTGGCTTGGTAACACCACCGTCCTGGTTTTTAATTTCAATATCTAAGGGATCCAATTCTCTGTCAACCGATACATTAGCTCCATCTGCAGTTACAATTGGATAATATCCAAGGAGTTTAAGGTTGGTTTTCGTATTCGCAATACCCAAACCACCATAAAAACAAACAACTGGCAGATTTGCTGATACGAGTAAGTTGGCTGTAAAACTGTTGACATCCACTTCCATGGATTGATCCTCGAAAGTCCAGCTACCCGGATAAAGTCCGGTTGGTGCGCCGATATCTTCCGGTTCGACACTTATAGCAGTAGAATTATTAAGTTTTGTGTAACCTCCCATTACCGAAAGATGAAGTACCGGAAGTTTTTCAAGAACCGGGATCCACTGTTTTATACTATGTTTTAAACCTACCCCCCACATTCCAAGTCTGTTGTCGCCAAAATTCAGGGTGGGCATCCAACGACCCATTATCTCGGTACCCTTTATTAAGCCGACACCTCCCTGTAACATGGGCGATGGTACATATTTATTATTAATACCTTCGGGCAATCGAAAAGCTTCAAATTCAGGAACATCCGGGAAATTGTATACCAGTTGTGCTCCCTCCTCACCCGGTCCGGCAATGGTAGGCGTAGACGCATCAGCGCCAGTGGCCAGGGCAAACGTTTGCAAATTGAGATCATCTACATTAAAATAGCGGCTGTCATCCGGTACAATGGCAGTATTAAAAGTTACCGTGATATCAAAACCACCCAATTTATGAGGTTTGGCTGTATTATACCACCCTCCGGTTAAGCTCGCACCAAAGCCGTTAACATAGGGAGACAAATAGGATTTGAACAATTCGTTCGCATCGCCAACACCTCCGGCCATAAAATTTCCTAAATCAGCAACCTGCGATTTCAAGCTAAATGATGAAATGAATAGCAAACAAAATGAGAAAATAATCGAATTTTTAGTTTTCATATGCCAGGTATTTAAATAAGCAAATTATTATATCAAAAATAATATTTAATTATACGTATTTGAACGAGTAAAGTCCTTTATTGGTTATAAATAAAGTAAAATTAATATTTTTTCAATGACTTAATCAACTCGAAATTAGAAAATTATTTTTCACAATTAGTGAATGACCTGATTTTATTGCAAAAAGGTTTTATAAAAAAAAATAAGATACTATATTTGCAACCGCTTTTGAGCATCAAAGGTTGATTCAGTAGCTCAGTTGGTAGAGCACATCCCTTTTAAGGATGGGGTCCTGGGTTCGAGACCCAGCTGAATCACTTCAACAACATTAATTCCAAGTTTAAAGCGCTTAAAATCAACGATTTAAGCGCTTTTTTTTAATCTATTTCAAACAGGTTAAAAAACAATGATTACAGTGTTCAGCAAAAACAAATTTGTAATTAACAAACCTTACTACAATGAAAACTATTTTAATAGCCTTTGTCACAATGCTTGTTTTAATAACAATTTCGTGCCAGACAAAAGAAACAGATTCTTATCCATCTATTTTCCTGGTAAATCAAAAATCAGAAACGTTCAAATCGGTGGATGATTTAAAAAATATTGACCGACAGGGGCACCAGGGAGTTTTATGGGATGATTTTATGAGCCAGGTTGAAAGCGAACTAACTTATCCTTTTATTGATTTAACCACTGATTTTGAAGGCCGGGACCCTGCACAATTAAAACATGCCAACTTAAGTAACGACATGGAAAAGGGAATAACCAAGCGTTTAATGCGCCTTTCGCTTATATTTCTTTTAACTGAAGAAACGAAGTACAAAGATTTGGTTATGAAACAAATAGAAGTGCTTTACGATACTACTTATTTCCCTGAATGGTGTGACAAATCTCATTTCAGACATGGGATGCCTCGTGTGGATATCAGAACCTGCCGTATCTCTATGGCTGTTGCCCTGGCGTACAATTGGATGCATAACTTTCTTTCCGAAGAGGAGAAAAACTACATTGTTGAAGGATTGGACAGACGGGCCATACAACCGTTTTGGAAAATACTGGCAAACAATCCTTTCTGGTACACGCGCAGACACAACTGGTTTACCAATATTTTTGGAGGGATGGGAATCACCGCTATGGCGTTGAACGATGCACATCCCGAAACACAACGACTGCTTGATACGATTGTTCCGCAGATGATTGATTTTAATAATACTTTCGGAAAAATGGGCGAATTTAACGAAGCACCGGGTTATTCCGGAGCAATTCGTTTTTCGGTTGAGTTTGCCGAAGCCTACCGTTATTATACTAAAAACAAACGAAATTTATTGTCTGAAAAACCATTTCCGGAAGTATGTTACTGGATAATGTACCATACGCTTCCTTCAGGCCGATTGATTGCTTTTGGCGATACAAATCCCAATTTAAAATCAAGCAGTCCTGAAATTATGGCTGCTGCTGCCTCTGCCAATAACGACAGGGTATTGCAATGGTTTTATCTTAATTATTTTGAAAAAATGAAGACGCCAATGGAATTGCTATGGTTTAATCCTGAACTTGAGATGGAAAGTCCGCAAGGTAAATTTCCGTTGGGAATTGCTTACCAGGAACATGGGGCGGATTTAATAAGCCGTACCAGTTGGGACCCGGCCTCAACACATTGTGTGGTATATGGTAAGGCAGGACGCGAAACAAATCATGACGATAACGATGTGGGCCAGCTTTGTATCGACGGCTTTGGCGAAAGACTAATCATCGATCCGGGCAAACCAGAACCCATTTACCCTAAACGTTATTTTGGTAAACCACAGTTTAATTACTATACCCGTTCGGTAATTGGTCACAATATTTTGTGCATTAACAACGAGGAAATCAAATCTGAACCAAACGAACAAGCCCGGGGGAAAATAATAAAAACATGGTTTAACGATACGGTTGGCAGTTATTGGGAAATTGATTTAACGCCGGTTTACCCAAATGCTGAAAAAGTGACAAGGAAAGTGGCACATTTGTTTCCGGGAATTGTGGCGGTACACGACTATGCAAAAGTTTCCGAAAACAGCCATTTTGATTTACGCTGGCATTGTAATGCTTCTCCCCATTTATCTGAATTTGATTCAGAAAATTTTACTACCCGGAATTCAAAAAGTACACTGGTGGGAAAACTGGTTTCTTTTAAAAATAATTTGGATATCTCAACCGGTCATCATGAATTTAAACCACCTTTTCATTTATCACGTTTGGGAGATCCGCTGGAGCAGGATTACGAACCTTTTGTAAAAATATCTACCAAAGGCAGTGAGGTTTCAATTTTGACACTTTTTTCCGTTTCGGAAACTACTGTAGAGGAGGACTACTGGAATGAAACTCAAACCGGTTGGAGAATTAATAATAAGCATGGAAGTTTCACCGCCACCTTAAATGAAAATACAATAGTTTTGTCGGACTCAAGGGGCAATAAAATCGAAATGAATTAATTTTTTGTCAACGCTTTTTTTTTCTTTTTTATCACCCGATTTAATTTACAGCGATTCCGCAA
>CAZAMT010000174.1:0-8571 GCA_964486145.1 uncultured Bacteroidales bacterium | reverse complement strand
ACTTACACACCTTTTGCAAAGGACTGTGTAATCTTCCCACTAAAAAACAAGGTTGGAAATATCACAGGCATTTACGGCAGGTCAATAACCAACAACAATAACTCAAAGCATTACTATTTAAAAGACAGGCAGGGGCTTTACCCCGGCTACCCGGAACCGGACAGGTTTATTTTATGCTCAAGCCGCACCTGTATTTCTCGCAATCCGTGGATATCCACCGCACCTGGCAAGCTTTGCAGTTACCTCATCACGATTTGATTTTCCTGCAAATTATAATGTAATAAAATAATCGTCTACTTCATTAAAATATTGCAAATTCTGCTCAGTTATGAAAATTTTACTCGGTCAGTACTGTATTTTTTCGCTAAAACATCAAAATATGAAGCCAACAATTTATAGCTTTACAACCAAACATCCAACATTACGATATGCCGCTTACCATTTATCAGGCATCTGCCGGTTCGGGGAAAACCTTTAAGATAACAGAAGAGTATCTCACTTTACTTTTCCGTAAACCGAATATATACAAAAACATCCTGGCTGTTACATTTACCAATAAGGCTACAGCCGAAATGAAACAGAGAATACTCAAGGAACTGTCCGATTTGTCGAATCACAGACCAAGTCCTTATCTGAAGCTATTGTCTGTTCACTTTAACAGACCGGAAAATCAAATCAGGGATGAAGCCGGGAGTATACTAAAAAGCATCCTTCATGATTATTCCCGTTTTTCGGTAGAAACCATTGACCGGTTTTTCCAACGCATTCTTCGATCTTTTGTAAGGGAAATCAATTTGCAGGGAACCTTTAGTATTGAATTAGACCAAAACCGCGTGCTATCGGAAGCCATTGAGAATTTATTATTAACCATGGACGATGATGCGCAATTGAAGAAATGGTTAATGGATTATGCAACGGATCGTATCGAGAAAGGAAAGTCATGGAATATTAAGTCTTCGATTTTTCAGCTTGCAAAGGAAATATTCAATGAAAAATTTCAATTATCCGGAGATAAAATTTCAGAAAAAATATCAAACAAAGATTTTCTGAAAAGTTATGTAGATTCCATGTATGCCATCATGCAACGTTTTGAATCAAAAATGAGTGATGTTGGAAATGAAGCATTAGCATTGATCACAAACCATAACCTGGAGATTGACGATTTTCAGTATAAAAAATCCGGTGTTGCCGGATATTTTGCCAGGATAGCAGGTAAAAAAGATTTTGATCCCAAAAGTCGCGCCAGGGAGGCCATTGGAGAAACTGAAAAATGGTATTCAAAGAAATCCAATAAAAAAGATGAAATTTCAGAAGCTGTTGAAAACGGTTTGAATGCTCTATTGGAAAAGGCGGTGGAACATTACGACACTCATCACCTGGATTATTTTACTGCCAAAGCCATTGTTAAAAACATATACACCCTGGGCATCATTACGGATATCAGAAAGGAGGTGCGAGCCCTTTGCGAAGAAGAAAATATATTCTTACTGCCTGATGCCGGGCCATTCATTTCATCCATCATTGACGGATCGGATGCTCCTTTTGTATACGAAAAGGCAGGTACTCGTTTTCATCATTATATGCTGGATGAATTTCAGGACACCTCCTATGTGCAATGGAGCAATTTTCAACCGTTAATTACCGACAGTCTTGCCGCAGGTTATAAAAATATTGTGGTTGGTGATGTAAAACAGTCCATCTACCGCTGGCGCAACAGCAGTTGGAAAATTCTGGCAAGTGAGGTACAATCAACAATGACTGCTTTTCATCCACAAAAAGTTACACTGGAGTCAAACTGGCGCAGTGCTCCGGAAATTGTGAGATTTAACAATACCATTTTTCAACTGGCCCCGGAATATTTGCAACAATTATATGAGATCCAGTTACCTGAAAATGAGCAACAAACAAATGAATATGAATCTCTTATAGAAATCGCCTATGCGCAGTCCGGTCAAAAAGTTACCAGGGAAAACAACGGGTATGTTGAGATGCAGTTTTTTGATACCGAAGATGATGGTCAGGAATGGTATGAATTATCTTTAGCTGCCATTCCTGAAAAAATCCATCAATTGAAAAACAATAACCTAACTTTCAGTGATATTGCCATTTTAATCAGAAATCAGCGGGAGGGGACAATGATCGCGGATTACCTCATGGAATATAATCAAAAGCCGGGAGCACAGCATATTCCCTTTATTTCAAATGATGCGTTGAGGATGGAATCTTCGGGTATTGTTACCATTATTATTCGTGCATTCCGTTACTTGCTGCAACCAAAAGATACCCTAAATCTTGTTGAACTCATTTATCATTATTTGGTGAACATCAAAAATCAGATCGGTTTCAAATTCCACTTATATGATCACGATGCGTTGGAAAAGTTTCTTCCCAAAGAGTTTCGTGAACAATCGGATGAATTGTTGTATTTACCATTGCCAAACCTTTTGGAAAAAATCGTTCGATATTTTCATTTAAACGAATCTTCAACAGAACGATCATACCTGATTGCTTTTGCTGATTTGATACGGGATTATGGAATGCTAAATACGATGACTGTTTCCGCGTTTCTGGACTGGTGGGACAAAAACGGAAGTGGTCAGATGATTTCTGCTACAGGCGATCAAAATGCCGTTTCGATTGTGACCATTCATAAATCCAAAGGGTTGGAGTTTAATGCGGTAGTTATCCCTTTTTGTGACTGGGAAATTGATCATAACCCAACGAAAGACAATATTTTATGGTGTGCGCTGGATATAAATCCTTTTAACTCACTGGAGATGTTACCAGTGCGATACAGCAAGGATCTTTTAAATACCCATTTTAAAAATTTTTATTTGGAGGAAAAAATCCAGGCATTTGTGGATAACCTGAATTTGCTGTATGTAGCATTTACCAGGGCAAAACAGTTTTTATATATTCTCACTCCAAATCCGGAAAAGGTTCGCCGGAAAGATAAAACCGTTGCCCGTTTACTTTATGATGTGGTGAATACAAACACAAATGATTTGGATGATTACGATACTCTGAAATTAGAGAATTATTGGAATGAAAAGACATTAACTTTTACTCTGGGTGAGCCGAAATCCATTGTAACGGCGAAAGCAATGAAAAAAGAATGTATCCTGACCGATTATTATTCGGTTTCCCGGAAAATCAATTACACCATTAACCGTCATTCAAACCGATGGTTGAAAGAAGACATTGAAATTGATAAATCCGAAATCATAGATGAAGGGAAAATGATGCATCAGATATTTGAACAAATCGCTACAATTGAAGATATTGATAACGCTGTGCATAAAGTTGGAAAAGAACGTGTTTTATCTGATTCGGTTATGGAGCAAATGAAACGCAAAATTTTAAACTGGCTGAAAATTCCTGAAGTCGCAGGTTGGTTTCAGCCGCATCAAAACATAAAAAGAGAAGCTTCAATTTTATTGCCTGATGGAAGCATGCGACGCCCAGACAGGGTTATCATTTCAAATGACGTGGTGCAGGTGGTTGATTTCAAATTTGGGTTGCACGAAAAGTCTGAGGATATTAGCCAGGTAAGAAGTTACATGTCATTGCTCAAATCCATGATGCATCAAAAAGTGGAAGGTTTTATCTGGTATGCGGAACAGGATTTGATAAAGAAAGTTGAATTAGAATCTTAATGAAAACAGCAAATGGAGTTTGCATGGGGTACTGATCGCCGGTTGAATGCATATTCGGAATACCTGAAGAAAAGATTCGGAGGACGGGTGCAGAAAGTTGCAATAAACGCCGGATTTACCTGTCCAAACCGAGATGGTACCAAAGGTGTGGGAGGCTGTACATTTTGCAATAATGATGCATTTAATCCTTCGTACTGTGTGGCGGATAAATCAGTGGAAAAGCAAATTCGGGAAGGCATTGCATTTCATAAAAAGCGGTACAAAAGAGCAACAAATTATCTGGCTTATTTTCAGGCATACAGCAATACGTATGCTCCTCTTAAAAAACTGAAGACAATTTATCAACCGGCACTGATACATCCTGATATTATAGGACTTGTCATCGGAACCCGGCCCGATTGCATTGACATAGAAAAGCTCAAATATTTCAGAGATATCGCCGAAAGCAAATATGTGATTCTCGAGTTTGGAATTGAATCATGCTATGATGAAACTCTGAAACGCGTCAACCGGGGCCATTCGTTTCGCGAGGTTCAGGAGGCTGTTCAAATGACCTGTGAGATGGGAATCAAAACCGGGGGTCACCTTATTTTTGGATTGCCCGGAGAGTCAAGGGAACAAATGCTGGCTGGTGTGGAAATTATCTCCAACCTTTTACTGGACAACATTAAGTTTCATCAGTTGCAAATTTTTAAAGGAACAAAAATGGAATCGGAATTTCATGATCGCCCCGAGGATTTTTGTTTGTTTGGATTTGAAGAATATGTTGAGTTTTGTATCGATTATGTGGAACGACTAAATCCACGATTTGTGATCGAACGCATTGCCGGTGAATCTCCCCCGCGGTTTATCGTTACCAATGTCTGGAACAAACGATACGACCAGATTTTAAATTACTTTGAGAAGCGGATGCAGGAACGAAATACATGGCAGGGAAGGATTTATTAAGAATTATAATATTTAGTGAAAAGAAACATTACACATCATACATGACAAATCTATGAATACATTTCTTAAACATGTAGCCAAATATATTTATGAACAGGTAGGCGAGGGTATATCAGATGTCACGCTTGTTTTTCCGGGAAAAAGGGTATCGCTGTTTTTTCTCAGATACCTGTCTGAAATTGCAGGAAAACCCATCTGGTCGCCCAATTGTTTTACCATTCAGGAATTGATGCAGTATATTTCAGGCAAACATTCATCTGATTCGCTACAACTCATTTTTGAATTGTATGGGATTTACCAGAAGAAAACTAAAACCAACGAACCATTTGATAATTTTTACTATTGGGGAGAAATGTTGTTGGCTGATTTTGACGACATCGATAAATACATGGTCAATGCCAATGATCTGTTCCAAAACCTTGCCACATTAAAGCAGTATGAAAACCTGTATAATTATTTAAGTGAGGAACAAATTGCCAGTATCAGGCAGTTTTGGAGTTCTTTTACTGATATCTCATCTTTTGAAATGCAGGAAAAATTTATCTCGGTATGGTCAGTTTTGTATCCGGTTTACAGCCACTTTAAAGAACATTTGAATAAAAATGAAATGGCATACGATGGGATGATATACCGGGATGTAGCTGAAAAATTAAAGGATAATCATTCGGTTTCATTGCCATCAGAAAAAATCGTATTTGTAGGATTCAATGCTTTAAATGTTTGTGAGAAAAAGTTGTTCGAGTACCTGAGAAACCACGACAGAGCATGGTTTTTATGGGATTATGATCCAACGTTTTTGGAAGATCCGGTGCATCAGGCAGGATTTTTTTTAAGGGAGAACCTGATGCAGTTTCCATCGCCGGATTCCTGGAAACAGTTGGAATCCGGTAGCAATGAAAAATCTGTAAAAATTTACGGCGTTGGCTCCGATATTGCCCAGGTAAAGCAAGCCTCCGTTACAATTCGGGAACTCGCCCGCGAAAGAAAAATAGATGAGCAGACAGCATGGATTCTAACGGATGAAACCATGCTTCCGCAAGTGTTGGATGCATTGCCACAGGAAATAAATGACGTCAATATTACCATGGGGTTCCCGATGCATCTTTCGCAATCATTTGGATTTTTAAATGCACTGTTTGACCTGCATCATTATCAAAGAACAAGGGATAATGATCCATGTTTTTATTTCAGACAGGTTGCAGATATTTTACAACATCCGTTCATTATACAAGGGCACAGGTCACAGGTGGAATTGTTTGTATCAAAAATTTACAAAGAAAACCAGGTGTATATCACACGAAAGGATATTCCAGAGGTTGAACTGCTGCATACCATTTTTAATGTGCCAGAAAATGTATTTGACTGGTTGCGTGAAATAATACAATCGATCATTCGAAATATCAGGCAACAATCGGAAAAAACCGAAATGGAAATTCTGGAGCTGGAGTTCTTGTTTTTTTTATACACTGCATTCAATCAAATTGAAGAACAACTTATAAATAAAAACATTGAAGTTAATTTAAAAACCTTACGCCGGATGGTTTCTAAAGTTATTCGTAATTTTAAAATCCCGTTCAGCGGAGAACCATTGTGTGGATTGCAAATAATGGGATTGCTTGAGACACGTGCGATTGATTTTAAAAATATTGTTATTCTTTCATTCAACGAGGGCATTTATCCAAAAACCTCAGCCACACCTTCTTACATTCCTTATAACCTGCGAAAAGGATTCAGATTACCTACACTCGAACACCAGGACAGCATTTTCGCATATTATTTTTATCGCCTTTTACAGCGTGCTGAGCATGTTGAAATTTTTTACAATACAAAGGCTGATGGTTTAAAAACAGGTGAGAGGAGCCGGTTTCTGCACCAAATGGTTTATCAGGGGGCACATCCCGTAGAAGATATACCTGTTACCATTCCCATGTCCAATTATCCAATACAACCAATTGAAATTGAGCAATCAAATGATACAATCGACAAGCTAAAAAAGTATATGCCGGATAACAACAAAATTTTGAGCCCCAGTGCACTGAATGTATTTTTGGATTGTACCCTTAAATTTTATTTCAGGTATATCGCTGAAATTCCGGAAACCGAAGAAATCAGTGAAGAAATTGATGCAGCCGTTTTCGGTAACATATTGCATGATAGTATGGAAGCCATCTACAAAAAACATTCGTTAACTATTGTAGATAAAGCAACCATCAGGCGTTATCTGTCGGATGACAGGCTGATTGCAGAAATTGTGGAATCAGCATTTGAAGAAAATTATTCCCGAAACAGTTCTCTGTTTAACAATTCAGGAAACAATGCGATTGTGAAAAATGTAATTCAATCGTATGTGAAGCAAATTTTAAAGATTGATTCAAAGATCGCTCCTTTTGGCATTGCAGAGCTGGAAGAAGAACACAGAATAAGAATGAATGTATCAACACATCCGGAAGTACAGGAAATAGTTCTCGGTGGTAAAATCGACCGCGTTGACAAAATTGGAGATACTTTTCGTATCATTGATTATAAAACCGGTATCGCCGATCATGGCTTTGGTGAGATAAACCAACTTTTTGAAAAAGAAAAGTTAAACAGGAATAAAGCCGTTTTTCAAACGTTTCTTTACAGTTATGTTTTATCCCAGAAATTAGAAGAGAAAATTCAACCCGGTTTATACCCTGTCAGGAACATTTATGACGAAAACTTTGATTCGAAAATTTTTGCAAAAGTAAAAACAGGAAAATTATTTGTCGAAGATTTTGCTGAAATAAAGCAGGAATATGGCCGATTGCTAAAGGAAACCGTTGATGAAATATTTTCGCCCGATGCCACTTACAAACAAACTTCTGAGTATCAGTTTTGTCAGTTTTGTCCTTACTGCACTATTTGCAGAAGATGCTAATGAAATGATCAGGTTCTTCTTTTTATATTTTTCAATTTAACTGCCCGCTTTGGTAAATCCAAAATGATTTTTTGTTTTTCAATTTCGCTAAACCGGTGCCATGCTGAAATTTCTTTGTTTGTTCTATAACACCCTACACAATATTGATCATTTTTATCGTACGCACATATCCCAATACAGGGACTCACCCCTCCAAATCTTCTTATTTTAAACATGATTAACGCATTTATCGGGTAACAGCAAAGGGGATTTTTTGTTTATAAGAAAAAGGAAATATTTAAACAATAAAAATAATAAAAAGGCTTATTCTTCCCAAAGCAAATCAGGACGGAGATTTCGTGTTTTATCCATAGCAACTTTCATTCTCCAATTATCAATTTCACCTGCATGACCGGACAGCAGAACCTCCGGAACTTTCCAACCTTTGTAAATGGCCGGCCTGGTATATACTGGTGGAGCCAGCAGATTGTCCTGAAAGGAATCGGTGAGGGCAGACGTTTCATCTGAAATAACACCGGGTATAAGTCTAACCAGGCTGTCGGTAATCACGGCGGCTGCCAATTCTCCACCGGTAAGTACATAATCACCTATAGACAATTCCATGGTAATAAGGTGATCCCTGATGCGTTGGTCGATGCCCTTGTAATGTCCGCAGATAATGATGATGTTTTTAAGAGTGCTTAGCCGATTGGCCATTTTTTGATTGTATTTCTTCCCATCCGGAGTTGTGAAGATAATTTCATTGTAATGACGTTTTGACTTCAGATAGGTGATAGCACTGTCAATGGGCTGAATCGTCATTACCATGCCGGCACCGCCTCCAAATGCATAGTCATCAACTTTTTTATGTTTATCACCGGAATATTCCCTTAAATCATGAACATGCACTTCGGCCAGCCCTTTGTCCTGCGCACGTTTCAAAATTGAATCATCAAATGGTCCCGAAAGGATGTTTGGAAGTATTGTTAGTATGTCTATTCGCATGGTTTACTGAGTTATGTTCTGAATATACAAAATTATTTTAAGTGCCGCAGTATTTGGAACGATTTATTTTTATCAACAATGAAT
>CAZAMT010000173.1:0-8579 GCA_964486145.1 uncultured Bacteroidales bacterium | reverse complement strand
ACCGGCCTCCTTCATAACTTTGAAGCAATAATCCAGTTTATTGCGCAGTTCCTCCATTCCTGAGTTATTGGTACCGAAACTGAATTTAACGCCCTGGTCTTTTGCCCTTTTGATAAACTCAAGATTAGGTATTTCATACCTTGAACTTATTTCGAATGCCACATTGTTGGCAACGAGGGCTTCAATTACTTTATCCATCCGAACTTCAGTCCATAACTCATCGTATTCGTCAGCAATTACTTCCGGCAGGAAAGTAGCGTTGACATAAATATCAATGGGTTCATTGCTGATGATATTTTCGATGTGCTCAACATACATATCCATAAATTCTTGCTTGTCATCAATGTGAACTTCTTCGGGTTTCCAAAGGTGAACGCGGTTGCCGTCTGCTTCAGTGTAAGTCATGGCATCAGTAAATACATAATCAAAGGCATTCATGGATTCTTCTGAAAAAATATCTACCCATTCACGTCCCTCAGCCTGCATAGCTTTAAATACAGGTAATGATTTCAGATTTTCGTCAATATAAGATTTTAGTTTCTCGTTGGTGTTGATGGGAAAATCAAGACCGCAGTTTACTGCTATTCCATAATTTATGCCTGTATATCTCATCATCTGCAGGGCACTGTCCATGGTCATGTCTCCTTTTATGTGTACATGAAAGTCAATCAACGGAAATCCTGTCATGTGCAGATCCGTTACAGTTTTATCATATTGTTCGGAATAAACCGGGCGAATATCTTCAAATGCTGCATCATCCGGCAGGGGTTTAACCATTATTTTTTTATAGAGCACCCTGCTTTCGGGATCATGGCACTGTATGGCAAAGGTGCCGTTTGATAAAAGTCTTTCGGCAAAATCTTCCGTTCGATAAGCGTTTTCAGGTTCCACGTAATCCACCGTTTGAGTTCCATTCACAAAAATTTTTACCCGGTTACCTTTTACAACAAAATGGAGGTTAAACCATTCATTATCATTCACAAACTGTGTAAAAATATTTCTGATTGCATATAATGACCCTGTTTTTTTGAGTTCAATGTAATCGTCAGTTCCCTTATGAGAATTATTCACCTGTACTTCATATCCTTGTGAAGGCCAACCTTCTTCCTGAAATGCTGTATGGAAATATATACCGGAATTTGCTCCGGGCGTTGTCATAACCTCTGCTTTTAATTCAAAATTCTTAAAATCACCTTCATTGATATCACCCGAATAGAATAAATGAGCGCGAGGTCCTTCACAAACAAGCGCACCGTCTTCAATACGAAAAGAGGCTTCATTTTCAGCAGCTTTCCAATCATCAAGGGATTGTCCATCGAAGAGTGATTGCCATTCATTTTGATTTGTTGAAGAACAGGAAAACAGTATTAGCGAAGCAATAGTTAGATACATTGATTTCATAGAGGTAGATTTTAAGAAGTTATTATTCAGTTAATTCTGTGAATTCACCAACAATTTTGAAATATCCCCAAATGACAATTATCCCCAAAATCATGTGTGCAGCCAGGGTATACATAACAAATTCCGGATTGCCCTGTTTTTCAAAATGTCCCATCAATGTTGAGTAAAACCCAGCAATTGATCCGCCGATAAAAGTTGCAAGGAAATTCGTTCCCATGTATAAACCAGCTTTCTCCTTTGGTGCAATCCAGGTGATGTATTCCTGTATACGCGGAGATGAAATCATCTCACCCACGGCCCAGAAAAATACGCCTAAGAATACCAGACCTGGTGACGTAATTACAGATATGCCTAAAATTGAAAATCCTATTGCCATAGCGAATAAACCCAGCATAAAAGATGGTATGGCCCTGCGTTTTTCAAAAATTCGGGATACCAATACCTGAAAAATAAGTATGATATATCCGGTATGTGAAATGGCCTCGGCATTGATGCGCCAAATACCATCAACTTCACTTGCCAGGAGTCCCCGGGTAATTCGCTCACCAATTACCGTTTTTACTCCTTCATATAACTGCGCTGTATCGGTAAAATCATTAATGTATACTGCCAACGTGTTGAAAAATGCCCAAAATGGCATCCAAAAGAAAAGGCCAAGTAATATAATAAAAACACTGAATTTAACATCAGAGAGGGCTGTCCCGATATCTTTAAATTTTTGCGCGAGAGAAATGCCTTCAATGTCCCTTTTGGGTTCTTTATAAAAAAATACAGTAATAAGAAACATAGCTCCTATGGTAGCTGCTGCAACATAAAAAACACTGTCCCAACCAATGGTCCGGCTAAGTTTGCCCATGACAACCGGTCCAAAAGAAGCGCCAAGGTTTACCATGGCATAAAAAATTCCAAATCCCAGGGTTTTATTGGAACCATCAGTTGTGGCTCTTACCGTTGCAGAGATTAATGGTTTGAAAATCCCTGCTGCAAAACCAATAGAAAGCATGGTCAATGCAATACCCGAAAATGTTTTTGTAACAATTAGAAGTAAGATGGAAGGCAGGTATGCCAGATAAGAAATAATTAATACTTTTTTAAAACCAAATTTATCAGCAAAGGTTCCTGAGAACAGAGGCAGCAAGTAAGAAACTGCGATAAAAATGTTTTGAATTACACCTAAATCACCTTTGGAATAGCCCAATTGTTGCAGATATATTCCAAAACCCATGTAAATTCCGTAGTAAGCAAACCTTTCAAATACTTCAATGATGTTTGCGACCCAAAATACCCGAGGAAATGAAGATCGTTTATTTGCCATTTTTGTAGATTTAGTTGAATGGCGATAAAAGTAAGATTTTTTTTGTAATGTAACCAATGATTTATGTTGGTGAACGGGTGAGGCTGGATTTAATACAGAAACAAAACCATGGATGAACATAGTCAAGTATCGCATTATCAAAGAAATAGAATCAGATGATTGTTGTAAAATTACATATAAAGTCAGTACATGTTTTATATGAAATTTAAATCAGAACCGGCAATATCATCATGATATGTAATTGTTTAAAGGGCAATACCAAAGTGAAATATCAAAATTAAAAAGCCGGGGAATGAATGAGTCCTATTTTTCTTTGAATTTTTTTAATCCTGATTCCAAATAATCTACCATATCACTAATTTTCGGATTATAACTATACGTATCAGTAAGCATATTTCCCTGAGCATCAACAATTGCATATAGTGGTAGTGCATTGGAATTAAATTTACTTATCTGAAAGTCAAGATTTATTTTACCCATTGTTTTTTTTACTTTTCCATCAACTTCCGAAGTGATCCATTCATCATCAGGCAATATGGTTCGGTCATCCACATAAAGCGCTGCAATGATATAATCCTGGCTAAGGATTTCCAGTACTTGTGGGTCAGACCAGACAGAGGCATACATTTTTTTACAATTAGAACATGAATGTCCTACAAAATCAATAAATACAGGTTTATTTTTTTCTTTTGCACAGGCAAGGGCTTCTTCATAATCAAAATAGCCTTTCAGGCCATGTGGCAAATGAAGAAAGTCGCTGTATGACGGTGTTCCGCAAAGTGTTTCGCTATCGGCCATTGGATTGGCAGCAGCACTCTGTGACAAGCCTTTTGAAATAACGAAATTTTGTGCTGATTTTGGAGGAATAAGCGCGGAAATGGCTTTTAAATCTGCTCCAAAAATACCAGGCAATAAATACAAGGCAAATGAAAATGAGGCAATTGCAAAAAATAAACGTGGAACTCCGATATGGTTCAAATCGCTGTCATGCGGGAGTTTAATTTTTCCAAGTAAATAAAATCCAAGCATTATAAATAAAACCATCCAAATACCGAGAAAAGCTTCCCGGCTAAGGATATTTAGGTGATATGACTGATCAATTTTATTCAGGAAGTAAAATGCGAATGCCAGCATAACAAAAGCAATGGAAACCTTGATGGCATTAAGCCAGCCACCTGATTGCGGCAAACCTTTCAGCCATGAAGGAAAAATCGCGAACAATGTGAATGGAATAGCAAATACAAATGAAAAACCAAACATCCCCATGATAGGTTCCATTACATCACCCTGGGCAGCCTTAATTAAAAGGCCGGCAACAATTGGACCTGTGCATGAAAAGGACAAAATCGTCATTGCGAGGGCCATGAAAAATGCTCCAACATATCCCCCGCGATCCGCTTGTGAATCTACTTTATTAGCCAATCTGCTGGGAAGTACCAATTCAAACATTCCAAAAAATGACGCCGCCAGTATGATAAACAACAGGAAGAAAATGGAATTAGGTACCCAGTGCGTGTTTACGGCACTTACCGCATTTGGGTTTTTGAATACAGAAACCAGCACACCAATTAAAGTATAAATAAGAATGATTGAAATACCAAATACCAGCGCTTCGGAAATGGCTTTTGCTCTTGATTTCTTACCTCGCATAAAATACGAAACGGTCATCGGAATCATAGGATAAACACAAGGAGTTAGCAGCCCTCCAAGACCTGCAAGCAACGCAAGAATAAATGTTCCCCACAGGGTGCTGCCCGATGAAGGCTTGGTTGAAGCTGAATCGTTAGTTTGGCTAACTTCCATTGTTTTTTCTGATGCAACGATGGAGTCTTCTTTGTTGTTAACCGATACAGGAGGAGCAGTTGCTTCTTGAATGGTGTCATCGGTTGGTTTTAATGGCTGTGTCTGAACTGTTTCCTTCGATTTCGATGATTCCATTGAAGTGCTTTGTGCTGCATCAAAACGAAAGGTGAAAGATTCATCTGAAGGCGGCAGACAGCGGCTTTCATCACAACTCATGTACTCAACATATCCGGTAATTTCAAATGGGTCAGCCGTTGATCTGACTATTTTTTGTTTTAACGTCACCTTGTTACTGAATAATTCCAGATCCATATCGAAACTGGGATCATGCTTTATTTTTGCCCGGGGTTCCGGTGTTGGAGATCCTTCCAGGGTATAATTTTCTGAATCATTAAAATTTACAGATGTGGCAATGGGGCCTCCCTCTGGTATGTTCAGACCGTACAAATGCCAGTTTTCATCAATCGTTGCCTTGAAAAGCAATTCATACAGATTTCCGTCAACCTGTTTTTTCTCGAACGACCAGCTCACGGGATTGAGGATTTGCCCGGAAACAAACGAGGTGTTTATGAATAAAATAATCGAAAAAATGAATGCTATCCTGTTTTTCATGTTATATTTCATTTGTGTTTTACCTTTTGTCGAAATTACGAATTACAACTTACAATACCATTTATAAATTGAAAGATTCTTAAATGCAAAAATATACATATATAGAAAAATGAATAACATATTTAAAAAAATTATCGGCCATTAGATCATTATTTCTTCATTGTTTTTGGTTAAAAAGTGATATTCAAGAAACTGGTATTTTGACATTCCAATGACCTGTATTTTGCGATGGTATTTTTTCTGCCATTTTTTGCGCATTGAGAAGAACCCTTTTTCCAGGAACGCTGCCACGAATGGGTGTACTTTCAATACCAGGGATTTTAAAGGATATTTATCCGTAATTTGTTCCAGTGTATTTTCAATTTCATCGGTAAACATGATGGTTGATGTCACCTCACCGGTGCCTCCGCACGAAGGGCATTTTTCTGTTGTTTCAATATGCATTTCCGGCCGCACCCGCTGCCGGGTTATCTGCATCAATCCGAATTTACTGAGTGAAAGTATATTATGTTTTGTACGATCTGCCTGCATGGCCTCTTTCATTCGATCGTACACTTTATGTTTATGATCGTTGTTGGTCATATCAATGAAATCAACCACGATGATACCACCCATGTCCCGCAGTCTGAGTTGCCGTGCAATCTCATCGGCTGCAGCGAGGTTCACCTCCAGGGCATTTGTTTCCTGATCGCTGACATTTTTTGATCGGTTACCACTATTCACATCTATAACGTGCAGGGCTTCTGTGTGCTCAATGATTAGATATGCCCCGTTTTTAAATGAAACAGTTTTCCCAAAAGAAGCCTTGATTTGTTTTTCAAGTCCAAATTTCTCGAAAATCGGCACGGTTCCTTTGTAATACTTAACAATGTTCTTCTTTTCAGGAGCAATTTTGATAATGTAGTTCTTCAATTCACGAAACAAGGTTTCGTCATTAACATGGATATTGTTAAAGGATACATTTAAAATGTCACGTAGTATTGCTGAGGTTCTGTCAAGCTCACCGATAACGAGTTTGGGAGGTTTTACATTGTTTAATTTGTTGAATGCCGACTCCCATTTTTTTACAAGTCCTCTTAGTTCGGCATCCAAAACAGCAACTTTTTTACCCTCGGCTGCTGTTCTTATAATTACCGCGTAGTTATTTGGCTTGATGCTTTGCACCAGTGTTTTTAACCGGTGTTTTTCTTCATTTGATGATATTTTCTGGGATACGGAAATCTTGTCTGCAAAAGGCATCAAAACCAGGTTTCTGCCAGCAATGGAGATTTCTGAACCCAAACGTGGGCCTTTTGTTGAGATAGGTTCCTTGGCTATTTGCACCAACACCATTTGGCCTGCTTTCAGTACATCTGCTATTTTCCCGTTTTTATCGATGTTCGGCAACCGCTGAAACTTTGCCAGGGAAGGTACTCTACCTTTTTTAGAGACGGCAATTTCAAGGTATTTGTTGAGTGATCGGAATTGTGGGCCTAAGTCAAGGTAGTGTAAAAAAGCGTCTTTTTCGTAACCTACGTCAACGAAAGCAGCATTTAGGCCGGGCATGATTTTTTTTATCATACCCAGATAAATATCTCCGACTGTAAATTGTAAGTTACTCTTTTCTTTATGCAGTTCAACGAGCCGCTTATTTTCTAATAATGCTATGTTTATTTCGGAGGAAGTAACATCAATTACTAATTCATTGCTCACAACTTGATCTGATTATATAAATCCAATTGAGGTATTATCTGACAGACATATGATTCTGATCGAAATAATCCTGAAAATACAGGTATCTTCAGGTTATTTTTGGGGTTAAATAGAGTTATAGTAAACCTATTTCTTCTTCTTGTGTCTGTTTTTACGCAATCTTTTTTTACGCTTGTGGGTAGACATCTTATGTCTTTTTCTTTTCTTTCCGCTTGGCATAATATTTTCTTTCTTTTTTTAAGCTAAACTGTTCTGAATTATTTCTTTACTTGTCCTTTGACTTTATTAACAAAGGTTTTTGCAGGCTTAAAAGAAGGTATGTAATGTTCGGGGATAATGATGGTTGTATTTTTAGAAATGTTACGGGCTGTTTTTTTCGCACGTTTTTTTACGATAAAACTACCAAAACCTCTAAGATAAACGTTTTTATCTTTGGTTAATGAATCTTTAACAGTTTCCATGAACGCTTCAACGGTTTTCTGAACTGTGATTTTCTCAATTCCGGTGTTCTTTGAAATTTCGTTTACGATATCTGCTTTAGTCATTTTTAAAAATCTTTTATTATCAGTTATTTACCTTATTTCTTTTGGAGATGCAAATATATATGTTTTAAATTGATATTTGAAAGGGAATTACATTATTTTTGTAAATAACATCGTTTTTAAGGCTGAATTGTCGATTTTTATGGATGTAAGTGGCAGATTAATAGAATGGTATGAGAAGAATAAACGCGAGTTACCCTGGAGAAATACAAAAAATCCATATTTCGTTTGGCTCTCGGAAATCATTTTACAACAAACCCGGGTCAATCAGGGATTACAATATTATCTGCGTTTTGTAGAAAATTTTCCTACCATCGAATTACTGGCAGGAGCACCACTGGATAAAGTATTGAAACTTTGGCAAGGCCTGGGTTATTACAGCCGGGCCAGGAATTTGCATCAAACGGCAAATATTATTGTAAATGCATACAACGGCGTGTTTCCTCCTACTTATAAGGAATTGCTTAAGTTAAAAGGTATTGGGCCCTATACAGCCGCGGCCATTGCATCAATCGCATATGAAGAACCTGTGGCCGTTGTTGACGGAAATGTTATGCGGGTGTTTACAAGATTGTTTGGCATTACCAGGGATGTGCGAAAAGAGGTTACAAAAAAAGAGGTATTTCAGTTGTCATCGCAATTTATAAATCAAAAGAATGCCTCTGTTTATAACCAGGCAGTGATGGAATTTGGTGCTCTGAAATGTATTCCCGTGCAACCTGAATGTGCAACATGCCCGTTTTCGAATGCATGTTTTGCCTGCCAGCAACAAAAGGTACATGAAATTCCGTTTAAAAGTCGGGCTAAAAAGCAGGTACACCGGTATTTTAACTATTTGCATGTTCAAAACAACAATCAATTTTTTATTGTGCAGCGCACCAAAAAAGATATCTGGCATTCATTGTATCAGTTTCCATTGATTGAAACCTCAAAAAATACCGACCCGCTTGAAATAATCCATCATGACAACTGGTCGAAATGGTTTAATAGTGCCGATGTTCACTTTTCTTTGTATGATGAAAAATTTAAGCATGTTTTGTCGCATCAAATCATTCATGCTTGTTTTTTCAAGATTAAAATTACCGACCCGCATTTTAAAATGCCCGCTGGCTGGATACGAATTGGTTATGATGAATTGCAAAACTACGCTGTACCGCGGCTTATTGATAAATTTTTAGATGCTTATGGATATCAGTTCCAATGAAAACATTGAA
>CAZAMT010000172.1:0-8594 GCA_964486145.1 uncultured Bacteroidales bacterium | reverse complement strand
AATAATCATGGGTGTTTCATGTTTAAAATTTGTTACCATAACTTAAATTTGGCACTTACTTTAATCGTTGTAGTGCTTGCTCCGCTGAAGCTATGCGAAAGCGCAGTGTGCCTCTGTCATTATCTCAGACAACTTGTCCGACAATTGGCGGAGTCATTTTTCTATAACCTTGATTTTTGTTTCATTATACTTAGCGAAGCGACCCCAGCCGGGGCGGATTTGCAATCCGCCCCTTCATCCTTGCTCCCAATTCACACTCAAGCTGACCGCTTTTGCGGTAAACGTAGTGAATAAAAAAAGTAAAAGCCCTTGCGCCTTGAGCATAAAATAAACCTGTCCGGTTTTTTCCGGACACCAATGATTTTTAATGTATTTTTAACGTTGAGTTATCAATGAAATCACATTTTGTGACGATATTTGGTTTATCAAAACAAATTTGAAATCCAATTATTATGAAAAAAATTAGCATTCACCTGCTCTTTACAATCGCGATTATCGCAACAAGCTGCCAACAGCAAGCAGTTTCACCTGAAGAATCATCCAACGAGTTTTCTTTTGTATTTATGACTGATATTCACCTTCAACCCGAGAAAAATGCACCTGAAGGTTTTACACAAGCCATCGAAAAGGCAAAAGAATTAAATCCTGATTTTGTACTCATGGGGGGCGATATGATCATGGATGCCCTTGGTACAAGTTACGAAAGAGCAGACTCGCAGTATGTCATGTATCAAAATGCCATCAAAAAATTCGATGTCCCCGTTTACAACACCGTTGGAAATCATGAGTTGTACGGAATTTATAAGAACAGCAATGCCGATACGACCGATGAGATGTACAACACCGGTATGTACGAAAAATACCTGGGAAAACGCTATTACTCATTTGATCATAAAGGCTGGCATTTTATTGTTTTGGATGCCATTCAGGCTACAAAGGAAAGAAGATACATTGGCTTTATTGATGAAGAACAACAAGCCTGGCTTCAGTCGCACTTAAAATCAATTGATACAACCAAACCCATTTGTGTTTCTGTGCACATTCCATTTATAACCTCCCTAAGCCAGGTTCAAAAAGGGAGCCTCACACCCAATTCACAAGGATTGGTAATCTCCAATTCGATGGAAGTCCTTGAATTATTTGAAAACCACAACCTTCGACTTGTACTTCAGGGACATTTGCATTACCTGGAAGATATCAACGTAAGAAATAAAACCCACTTTGTCACCGGCGGAGCAGTATCTGGTGGATGGTGGAACGGATCGCACAACGGGGTTGAAGAAGGTTTTTTACTTTTTAATGTGAAAAACAACGACTTTACATGGAAATATATTGACTATGGCTGGGAAGTGAAATCCAATTAATCATATGCCGGAAAATAATACAATCACGTATTGTTGTTTATCCCTTTATTGAAAAATTTTATTTCAAGAAAAGCAAACAACATATATACAAGGCCGGCAATGATCAGACCCAAAACAGCCCCGCCAAGAATGTCTCCCGGATAATGAACACCGAGGTAAACCCTGCTGTAGCTAACCAACGCGGCCCAGAATAATATAAACATGCTAAACCATTTATTTCTGAAAATAAGTGCCAGATAACCTGCCAGTGCAAACGAATTAGCTGCATGTGAAGATACAAATCCGAACTTCCCTCCGCACTTATTGTTCACCGTGTGTACAAGGTGCTGGATATCAGAATTGTGACATGGCCGCAAACGTTCAAAAACTTCCTTGAATAATTTTACGGAAATCTGATCAGCAGCAGTAATCAAAATGGGTATCATTAAAATTACGAGAATTGATTTCATCCTGTATTTCCAGATAATCAAACCAAGAAGAATGATGTATAGTGGAATCCATTCATATTTTCCACTTACAAACCACATTATTTTATCCCAAAACGGACTGTTTAAATCGTTGAGAAAAAGAAAAAGATCGGTATCCCATTGAATAAGTTTATTCATAAAGTTGTGTATTTATAACTTTCCAGAGCATATCCTTTAATTCATTCAACCCTTGCTCAGCAATAGATGAGATAAAAACACAGGAAATATCAGGTAAATCTTTTTTAATTTCTTCTGTTAATTCATCATCCAGCAAATCGGATTTTGCAATGGCCAGAATCCTTTTTTTATCGAGCAGTTCAGGGTTGTACAACGACAGTTCCTTTAACAAGGTGTTATATTCTGCATGAATATCCATGCTGTCCGCCGGCACCATAAACAACAAAACCGAATTACGCTCAATGTGCCTGAGAAATCGTAAACCAAGCCCCTTTCCCTGGTGAGCTCCTTCAATGATGCCCGGGATATCAGCCATTACAAATGACCGATTATCACGATAGGATACAATGCCCACACCGGGGGTTAATGTGGTGAACGGGTAATTTGCAATTTTTGGTTTGGCCGCCGAAATAACGGAAAGAAGTGTTGATTTTCCGGCATTGGGCAAACCAACCAGCCCGACATCAGCAAGGATTTTTAATTCGAAATAATACCAATCCTCATGACCCGGCTCCCCTGGTTGCGCATACCGGGGTGTTTGATTGGTTGGCGACTTAAAATTATTGTTGCCAAGTCCGCCACGACCTCCACGGATAAGCACTTTTTGCTCATCATGCCTGGTAATCTCAAGCAAAGTTTTGTTTGATTCGGAATCTTTTACCACCGTTCCCAACGGAACCTCAATGATCCTGTCTTCTCCGTCAGCGCCGGTTTTAAGTGCGCTTCCGCCCGGGTGCCCGTTACCAGCAAAAATATGTTTTTGATACCTGAGATGCAGCAATGTCCAAAGATGGCTGTTTCCTTTGATGATGATGTGGCCTCCACGTCCTCCATCACCCCCATCGGGTCCTCCCTTCGGAACAAATTTCTCCCTGTGCAGGTGTGCAGAACCAGCTCCGCCTTTCCCGGAACGACAAAAGATCTTTATATAGTCAACAAAATTAGATTCAGCCAAGTTACTATTATTGAATTGTAATGAATAATGTATATTGGAACAAAAATAGACAATTAAAACACAAATTATGATTAGATCATTGAGAGTTGTTTCAGTTCTTATATTTTTTCAGAGTTTTACAACGGTTGTTCAATCACAGTCCATTACCGGTGTGTGGAAAACCATTGATGAAGAAGGCACGGCCAAATCAGAAATCCGCATATGGAAATCGGGCGGTGAATATAAAGGTAAAGTGGTAGAAATCTACCTTGAAGACAAACGGGATGGCCGGTGCACAGAGTGTGATGAAGATGATCCGAGATACAATCAAAAAGTTTTGGGCATGACCATCCTGAACGGTTTGAAAAAAACAGAAGCGAACATGTGGGAAGGCGGGAAGATTCTTGACCCACAAAATGGTAACGTGTATAGCTGCAAAATGTGGATCAACGATGAAGACGATCTCGTGGTGAGAGGATTTATCGGTATTAGTTTAATAGGAAGATCACAGACATGGGAAAGAATTGATTAAAAGGAAGAATACATTTTTTGCTAAAAAGTGGCTGTCTAAAAAGCCGGGGTTCAGCCACCAGGACACAACGTGTACCTTCACAAGCAGCATGTAAACAGGCTTGTGGGAGTGAGCACATTCACAAAGGTTACATAAAATGTAAACCATTGGTGTGCTATCCTTTATTAAATTGTTGAGTTCTGGAGTGTCAATCCTGTATTTTCAACATTTTAGACAGCCTCGATTCCATAACAATTAACCAGCTCATTGAACCAGTTGAAATGAATATGTTAAAAAAACATCGAACAAATGGTAATTATCCTTTCACTTCATCAATAGCTTCCGTAAGCCTGGCAAAAATATCATCAATGCTACCCATGCCATCGATCGATTTGAATTTATTTTGCTTTTCGTAGTAACCAATAACCGGTGCAGTTTCATTGTTGTAAACATTGATCCTGTTTTCAATGATGGATTCGTCCTGGTCATCCGCGCGGCCGGAATCTTTACCGCGCAACAACAACCGTTTCACGAGCTCATCTTTCTCAACCTCGAGCGCCAGCATATGGGTTATTTCGGTGCCCTTTTTGGTAAGCAATTGATCAAGTGCTTCTGCCTGCGCAGTGGTTCTTGGAAATCCATCAAAAATAAACCCGTTGGCTCCAGTATTCTCATCCAGTTTTTTCTCTATCATTCCAATAACTACCTCATCGGGAACCAGCTCCCCTTTATCCATAAATTTTTTGGCTTCCATTCCAAGTGGACTCCGGGCTTTTAGTTCGCCACGTAAAATATCACCTGTGGAAAGATGTACGAGGTTGTAATGATCAATTAATTTATCAGACTGGGTGCCTTTACCTGCTCCCGGAGGGCCAAAAAGTACAATATTCAACATTTTATTTTTATTTTAATTAATAATTATGATTTAATAATTCGATATACTCCATCCAAATGCCGCCCGAATCCGTCGTAATCAAGACCATAGCCAACAACAAAATCATTCGGAATTTCTTTACCAACATAATTGATATGAATATTTCCTTTGTACGCTGATGGCTTATACAAAAACGTGCAAATTTTCACTTCATCCGGATTAAATCCCCGAATTTGGCGAATAATACTGTCCAATGTAACACCAGTATCTACTATATCTTCAAGAACAACCACTGACATGCCTTTTAATTCTTCGTTCAGGCCTATCAATTGTTTTACTTTTCCCGTGCTGGATGCTCCCGAATAAGAGGCAAGCTTTAAAAATGAGATCCTGGGATGAAAATCTACACGGCGGACAATATCCGCTGCAAACATGAAAGCCCCGTTCAGGATGGCGAGAAACATAACATCCTTTCCCTGCATGTCATTGTTAAGTTCTGCAGCCAATCGACCAACAATTTTATCAATTCCAGGTTTTTCGATGAATATTTCAAATTCCTTATCTTTGAGTTTTACCTTTTGATTCATGTAAGAATGCGCTTACAAATTGATTTAATAACTTTACAGGAACGAAAAACGAAAGCTTAAGATTCGCAAAAATAACAAAATTGATGGTAACCATATTTTTAATCAAATAAATAATTCAAAATGAAAGCCAAAGTAAGCATCATTATGGGTAGTACGTCCGATTTACCGGTTATGGAAAAAGCAGCAAAAATTTTGGATCAGCTACAAATTCCATTTGAAATAAATGCTCTGTCAGCACACCGGACACCCGAAGAGGTAGAAAAATTTTCAAAAGAAGCCGAAGGAAAAGGTCTGGAGGTGATCATTGCCGCTGCCGGCCTTGCCGCGCATCTTCCGGGTGTAATTGCATCCATGACAACAATTCCCGTTATTGGTGTTCCAATCAATGCATCCCTTGATGGTATGGATTCGTTATTATCCATCGTTCAAATGCCACCGGGTATTCCGGTAGCAACTGTTGGAATTAATTCTGCACAAAACGCAGGAATCCTTGCAGCACAAATAATCGCGCGAAAGGATTCTGACGTAAAGAAGAACCTTGTTGAATTTAAAAACAGCCTAAAAAACAAAATCATTAAAGCAAACGAAGAGCTCAAAAAAGTAAAATATGAATTTAAAGTAAACTGAATTTCTTCAAGGCTGTCTATTCAACATAATACTAATTTAGACAGCTTCTTTTTTTAATATCAATAACTTTCCTTAATCATGCCCGTTAAATATATTTAAATTATTTTACCCGGTGTCGTCATGAAGGAAACCATCATATTCACTTTTATCTCTGTCCTTTTCATCTTTTCGGCTTATGCCACCAACGATAATTATCCAGCCGGTTCGAGAGCTGCCGGCATGGCAGGCACTGCTGTTATGATACCTGATTTGTGGGCAAATTACCATAACCAGGCTGCGCTTGGTTTTTTAAAAGAACTTGAATTAGGAATTCATCACGAAAATCGTTACATCATTGATGAATTAAGCCTAAGTGCGATTGCTGCTGTTATCCCCACCAAAAGTGGAAACTTTGGTGCCAATATCAGCTATTTTGGGTATAGTCAATACCATGAGAGTAAAATCGGGCTTGCTTACAGCAAATCATTTGCTGATATCATTTCTGCCGGTATCCAATTTGATTACCTGTATACTTTCGTTGCAGAGGAATATGGCAACGTTGGTAACATTGTTTTTGAAGCCGGCATACTCGCTGAACCTGTTAAGAATTTAACCCTTGGCTTTCACGTGTTTAACCCTACACAAACCAAAAATAAGAAACTCAACAACGATCCTATCACCACTGCATTAAGGGCAGGAATTGGTTATTCGTTTCAAGAAACAGCATTTATTGGTGCAGAGCTTGAACACCAGATCGATCAACCCTCAACATTTCGTGCGGGTGTTGAGTACCAGATGATTGAAAACCTCTTTTTCAGGATCGGTGTCAATACGGAGCCACGGGAGTTTTCTATCGGCCTGGGTTATCATTTCCAAAATCTGAAAGCCAATATAGCATTTACAAACCATCAACCCCTGGGAATTACACCGCATTTTTCAGTTAATTATGTGTTTCATTAAACAGGAAGGTATGGCCCAACACGTTAGCAAACTATGCTCTGTTTGCCTGTTGATGTTGCTTGTCAAGGGAACATTCGCACAACAACCGGAAAAAAACATTGATGCAATCATTGAAAGTTTAATAGAAAACCGGGCCAACGATGATGAGCAATTCATCCAGCCGGAGGAATGGATCGACCGGTTGCACCATCTTTCCGAGAATCCCGTTTCCGTAAACACCGCCACCGAAGAAGAATTAAAATCCATTGGACTGCTAAATGATTTCCAGGTACACAGTTTGATTAAATATCGTAAGGAAAACGGATATTTTGAATCTATTTTTGAACTCCAACTCGTTTATGGATTTAATATCAATCTTATTAAACAAATCATTCCCTTTATAAGCCTGGAAAAAACCAGGCAATCGCCAGGTTTTAAAAATGCTTTTCGGCACACGCGCCATGAGTTTGTTGCAAGATATCAGTCCGTAATTGAAAAACAAAAGGGTTATCTTCCTGCAAATGACAGTTTGCCACCAAAATATTTTGGAAATCCATCACGGCAGTATTACAGATATCAGTTGAAAGCAGGTAACAAAATCAAAGCCGGAGTGACATTGGAAAAAGACCCGGGAGAAACCCTTTTCTCCGGTAAAATTTATCAGGGGCTTGACTATAACTCAGGTTATATTCAACTGAATGGAAAAGGTGTGCTAAAACAACTTAACCTGGTTGATTTTCATACGAACTGGGGCCAGGGACTGGTTTTGTGGACCGGGTTTGGGATGGGAAAATCATCATTTGTCACAAATACCGAAAAAGTTTCAACCGGCATTTCAAAATATTCATCATCAAATGAAAACCGGCTTTTGCGGGGAGTTTCAACTACCCTGAAATTGAAAAACTGGGAATTTGCCATGCTATTTTCAGGTAAATTACTGGATGCAGGTATCCAGGCGGATTCAGTGGAAACAGGTGTAACCTCCTTTTATGAATCAGGATTGCACAATACCGGATTATCGCTTGAAAAAAAGGACCGGCTTAAGGAACACCTTGCAGGATTAAGACTTAGCCATAAAAGGGAGAAATTCAGGCTTGGAGTTTCTGTTGCACATCATCAATTTGGACAACAAATATTGAAATCAGAAAAATTTTATAAGTTATATGACTTCTCGGGCACAGAATACCAGAACATTGGGATTGACTATCATTATAACCTCGGAAAGTTTATTATTTACGGGGAAGAAGCCGTCTCGAGTACACGTGGCACAGCATTTCTGAACGGTGCTTTGATCAAAGTTCATCCCAGGATCATGATGAATGTGTTACACCGCGCGTATTCAAAAAAATATTTTGCTCATTATTCAAATGCATTTTCAGAATCCTCTAAGATTAAAAATGAACAGGGGTTTTACATCGGTCTTGATTTGTTTCCGTTTCAAAAAGTAAAATTATCAGCATATGCTGATGCTTACCGGTTCCCCTGGGCCACTTTTTCATGTTCGGTTCCGTCATTTGGAAATGATTACTTTTTACAAGCCGAATATCTTCCAAACGATCATCTGATGCTCAAATTCCTGATGAAAACGGAATCCAAAGACGTTGATTACAGCGATGAAACAACAAAAACTGATATCACAGCTATCTCTAAGAATACAAAATACAGGTTTGATTTTTCATATGTTTTAACGGAACAGGTGGAATTGAAAAACCGGTTAGAGCTTTCCTGTTTTTCGCTTGAAAAAGAGAATGAACAAGGAACCATGTTCTATCAGGATGTACGCTATAAACCAAAAAACCTACCATTCAGAGTTTATCTGCGATATTCGTTATTCAATACCCAGGGGTATGCCAGCAGAATTTACACGTATGAGAATGATGTTTTATACACATTCAATATTCCCGCGCTTTTCGATACAGGCCTGCGTTACTATACAATGGTAAAATGGGAAGCCTCAAAAAACATTTCGTTATGGGCCCGGTTCTCACGAACTACCTATCGCGACAGGGAAACTGTAAGCAGTGGCGACAATGAAATTCAAGGCAACAAAAAATCAGAAATTAAATTACAGTTAAGATGGAAACTGTGATAATTACCTAACCTGCCCTATTCATAAGTTATAATATTAATTTATG
>CAZAMT010000171.1:0-8611 GCA_964486145.1 uncultured Bacteroidales bacterium | reverse complement strand
GTTCTTTTATCGAGATACCATATTGTTCACGTACAGGACCATCGGGCAGGGTGTAGTATTTGTCAAGTTTCCCGGGCAGGCTTTCCATATCGCCGCTGAGGCCACTTTTCATGAACGGCGGGGTCAGGTAGGTGATAAGGGTTGCATACGAGCGGCGCTTGGCAATAATACCTTCGCCAATATTGCTGATGGTGTAATTGTAAAAATGGGGTGTGGTACCAATCAGGCGGTCGGCCCAGTCGTAATCAGACAAGGCTATTTGTTTGCCCGGTGTAAATTCAAGGCTCCCGTGTGTTCCGAAATGGAAAACGGCATCGGCGCCGAAGCCAAAGCGTGTCCACAGGTAGGAGGCAATATAGGTATGCGGGGGGGCTGTTTTTGCACCATGTACCAGTTGCTGTTCATCATCCCCAATTCCGGGCAATGGTTGCGGTAAAAGGGTTAAATTTCCAAACCGTAAAGCAGTAACAGCAATGTATTCTTTTCCACCCCTTTCTACTTTCATGTAATCGCCCGGGGCTTCTCCGTATTTCTCAACCACATCCTGGTACAAATCCCCGGGCATGGCTTGTCGGCACCATTGTTCGTAAGAGCTTTTTTCAACCAACACGGGGTCACCGGTTTTCAAATATTCATCAAAAGCGCCATGAGCATAAGGCCCGAGTACAGGCCCTTTTTGCATCAGTACTTTTTCAAATTCGTCTTTGGTGTCGGGCAATCCATCGAGGTTATAACCATTGCTTTTTAGTTCCTGTAATACACGGTATAACGAAGGGATTACTTCAAGCCCTGAAGCCACCAGCGAGTTTTTACCCGGCCCTTTAAAGTAGTATATGGCCACCTTTTTATCTTTGTTCCTGGTTTTTTGCAGTTTGGCCCATTTGGCGGTAAGCTCACTGAAATCATCTATACGGTTGCTGATACCATCAAAAATAAGGTTGCCGGCTTCATTTTTATACTGGGCTACAACGGCGTAAGGAGCCACGGCGCCATCAAGTTCGGGCATTACCACGCTCATGGAAAGCATGCCACCCGACATGCCCTGGGGGTCTTTCAGCCATTTGTTGTATTCGCCGTAAACGGTTAGCGGCGTAAGTACGGGGATATTTTTTTCTTTGAGCCATTCAATGGCCTTGTCTTGCTGGCCCATGGCCAGGCGCCCGTGAGGGCGGAGCAATACAACATCGGGATTGGATGCTTTCAGAAGTTGGAGTTTTTCAGCGCCAAATGAACGGATGGGATAGACGTTTAAGCCTTTCGCTTCAAGTCCTTGAATAAGCTTAACCGTATGTTCAGAATTTGAGTTTTGCATGTTAATATTACCGGCCAGCAGGGCAACCCGGGGGGCCCTGTCTTTATGAAAACCTTCTTCGCGGTAATAATTTTCGTATTCTTCAATGGTTTTAAAAACTTTCTCATCATCCAAATGAAAGTAAAAGTCATCGGGCAGTATTACCGCGCTGTCGTGTGGTTGGAGGAACAGTTTTTTACCGTCAATCCGGCTACGGGTGTAATTAAACAGGCTACGGAAATTGGCAGCACCTTTGTTTTCCATCAGTTCGGTGATGTAGTCGAGTTCTTTACCTTCAAAATTAGTGAGGTTGTATTCGGGGTTGGTAACATCGGCCATGTAAATTTTTGTGCCTTTTCCGGTTGCTTCCCTTATCTGGTCGAGTTGTTCGGGCGATATGCGCACGCCATGCCCGCGAACAATACCAAGAGGGTAGCGGGCTAGTTTATTTAGCTCTTCAAGATCAAGTGTTTCAATTTTTACCCAGTTATTGGTATTGGCCCTCATCATTTTCTCCACGGTAAACCCGGGGAACGATATGACGGCTATTTTGGTGGGAGCGGCATATTGTTTATATCCCAATACTATCATGACCAGGACAACCAAAAATGCGATACCGATATATATTTTTTTCTTCATAATAATTAAATAAAAAGATGCCCCTCAATATACTTTGTGATTGAGGAGCAATTAATTACCGTCGTGAGGAAGTTTTATTTTAAACTTGTACTGCCATCTGCCTGGTAGGCATAATCCATGGTAATGGTACCTGAAACATCCTCATCATCAAGGAAACTTTTAAGCCATATTTTAGCATATTTTCCATCGGCTGTTTTTACAATGAAAACTTTTTCGGCAAATACCCACGCCCCTTCTCCATGATTATAGCTGGCCCAATCGGCACAAACTGAATTGCCTGTTGAAGTTGTATAAACAGGTGGCATGGCTGGTGAGAGACGGATATCCAGATTATCATCTACGGTATAACCGGAGGATGGTGCTTCCAATACATTGGCGAAACTGGTTTCGGCAGCTTCCAACATGCCACCCTGGCCGGTACCGGATTTGCCGCTGTTCGTGCGTATATCTTTGTAATGAAAGGCGATATCCCAGTCAGCTCTTTGTTTCCATGCTGCATCATCTGAATCGGCCGGGTCTGCTGAACCTGTACCAATCACTTTGTCTTCACTAAAAGAAAAATAGTGCCAAAGGGTGTAATCTTTTGTATAAAGGCTCAGTGTTTTGTTTTCTGTTACAGCCGGCTCATCTTTTTCTTTTTCACACGACATAAATATGCCTGACATTAATGCTATAGCCAGAAAATTGAATAATAAAGTCTTGTTTTTCATAATCATTTGTATATTTAAAATTTGAATTTAATTCCTGCAAAAAATCTCCTTCCCGGGTCAACGACAGCAAAGTGTTTTGAATCTGTATAATTAAATACGTTGTTGATACCGGCTTGGAATTCAATGTTATATTTATTACCAAACCTGAAATTCTGATTGTATACCAGCTTCCAAAGTGTATATGGGTTGCTTTTATCTTTTATAACCGTTGTTATATCCTCACCTGTTGTTTCATCAGTTTCTGTTTTGGCCGACTGGTATAACCTGCCAGATGAGGCACGCCCATTCAGGCTTATGCTCAACGGGTATTTAATTTTCCAGACTTTATACGTCAGAGCGAAAGTTCCGCTGTGAGTGCTGTTTCCATACAATTGCAGGTTAGTAGATTTATCGGTTGCATCGGAATAAGCATAACCTAATTTTGTAACCAGATTATCAATGATATAGACTGAAAAATATCCTTCGATACCTTTCAAAAGCGCCTCACTGACATTCATGTAATGCTTTTCAAGCATATCGTTTTGGGCATTTATCCGGTCAACCGATTCAATTTTGTCCTGAATTGAATTGTAATAGGCCGTTATGGTTGTAGTAAGTGTTTTCTCGGTGTATTCTGCTGAAAACGAGGTATAAAAAGCATCTTCAGGTTTTAAATCGGGATTGCCATAAATCATAAACATCCCGTGATGGTCGAAATTATAGTGTAATTCTTTTAATGTTGGTGCTTTGTAACCTTTAGACACGTTTCCCCTTAGTTTTATTTTCCAGGGTGAATACATGGCTGATAATTTGGGCGACAGATGATTGCCATAATTTTTGTGATACGTATTTCTTAACCCGGCTACCAATTCGAAATCTTCAAACAGTTTATAATCTGCTTGTAAAAAGGCATTTACATCATAAGCCTCTTTTGTTTCCCCTGCACTTTCTCCAAAGAGATCACGTGAAAAAATCGTTTCGTAATTGGTTTCTATGCCGCTTACCAGTTCCAACTTTTTATTCGTATGCCATGTATGTGTTGCCAGTAAAGAAGAATAACTGTAATCCGAACCTTTTTCTTTCTCATCATCTTTTTTTTCATATACAGTAAAAGCATTGTATGTGTCTGTATTCGCACGTAATTCAAATAGGTGCTGGCCTTGTGGTGAAAAATGAATTTTCCCGCTATACGAAACATTCCGGTTAAAACGATGTGTGGATTTTGTGCTTTTTTCAGGATTTTCAACCTCATGCTGGTAATATGAACTGTTTGCACTTAATTGAAGTTGCTTATTGATTTTATAATCAATTCTGAGTTTGCCTGAGTAATCAGTATTTTTATCTACCGTAAACGAAGCGGGAGTTTCCGGGGTAAGATCGTAGCCATCGGTGCTACTTCGAAAACCATTCAGGTTTACTTTTAGCTTTTCACCTGCATATCCTACATTTGAAGAAACAAGCAGTTCATTGTATTTCGAATACCGCGAACTTATTGATGCCTGGACCGGTTTATCCTGCCGTCTGTTTTTGGTAATAATATTTATTACAGCTCCAATGGCATTTGAGCCGTAAAGAACCGAAGAAGCACCATTTACAATCTCAATCCGCTCAATTTCTTCGGAAACCAAACGGTCAAAATTCACATTACCACGTGTTTCCCCGACCATGCGTTCTCCATCGACCAGTACCAGGATATAATCGTTGTCAAGACCCTGAATTTGAAGGTTATCACCATGCCCGTCGGGAGAGAACTGCACACCTGGCACCGAGTATTCAAGTGCATCAAGCGCTGTAACTGCCCCCGCCTCTTTAAGTTCAATGCTGTTAACTACCTTTGTTAAAACAGGGCTTTCTGACAGGGTTTTTCTTGTACGTGTTCCGGTAACTACCACCTGTTCCATATTGAAAAGGTCTTGTTCCATGTGGTAGGTTTTTGATTCGCCCGGCTGCACGGTATCCAAAAAGGTTTTGTAGCCTACAAATGAAATGGCTACTAAAGCAGATTGTTGTACGGGATTTTCAGCAATGCCTTCTTGTGTGGTTGTCCTGTAATATTCCTTTCCGGTTGACAGCTCCTCAAAACACACGTGAGCAAATGGTACCGGGGTATTGTTGCCTGCATCATGTATGGCAATATTCGCGCTTTGTGAAAATGTGTTTTGAAAAAAAGTAAATACCAATAACAGTAACGTAACGTGCTTCATAAAACAAAAGATTACTTGTAAAGTATGGCCAAAATTAGAGGTAAAGGAGTTGCGCGGCAATCGCAATTAATTATGAAAAATTCTTTTAGCTTTTGGTTATCTCATTCGGTGTTTTGAATGTAATTGACAGTCAAAGTACCTGCTGTAGAGCGCAATGAGTCAATTTGATATTCCGGTCATCATCATAAATTACTACTAAATAATAATGATTACCTAACCCGGGCAAGCCAGAATTAAAAATGGATTTAATATAAATGCAACATTATTGCATTTATATTAAATTCATTTATATTTGCATCATTGTTGCGATTAAAACATTTATGCAAATATGGAGCCAGCAGAAGTATTGAACCAGCACAAGCTAAAACGCACCAGTTGTCGTGAAGGGATAATACATGCCATCATGACGTCAAACAATGCCCTCTCTGAAATTGAAATCAGGAACAAGCTTGAGGGTAATTATGACCGTACTACGTTTTACCGTTCCTTCAAAACACTCGAAGAACACAGGATCATTCATAAAATAGTGGTAGATAATCAATTGGTAAAATATGCCCTTGATAATTCAATAACAAGTAAAAAAGAACATGCACATTTTTACTGTAATAAATGTGAGCGGGTGCAATGCCTGGATTCAATAGTAATACCCCATCTCGACTTGCCTTCAGGATATAGAGTTGCTGAAATAGAGCTTATTATTAAAGGATTATGTGGTCAATGTTCTGTTAATCAATAAAAACATTTTTTGAATGAATAAAGAATTTACACCGGTTACTATTATTACCGGATTTTTAGGCGCAGGAAAAACTACCCTTGTAAATGATATACTCCGTAAAAATCCCGATACTGACTTCTTACTTATTGAAAATGAGGCTGGTGAAGTAAATATAGATGGAGAATTGTTGGAGAATGCCAATAAAAACAATGTATTCGAATTGTCCAACGGATGTATTTGCTGTTCGCTCAATACTGAACTGGGTACACTGCTTAACAGCATCATACTTGCAAATGTAAAATACGACTATGTTCTTATAGAAGCCACCGGCATGGCCGATCCGGGACAGGTCATCAATTTGTTTTCCGGCCCACGTATCCAACGATATTTTAAATTGGATGGGGTGGTATGCCTTATTGATGCAGGAATGTTTCTAAAACGTATCAATGACTTTTCCGAAATACGAAGGCAGGTTGCACAATCTGATGTTGTGTTAATCAATAAAACCGATTTGGTAACGCCGGATGTTTTACAAAGCACAGAGCAGCAAGTGCGTGAAATCAATCCTTTGGCACGGATAGAAAGGACTAAATACAGTGACACCAGTGGCATAAAAATACTAAACTGCGCGTTGTTCCAACCTGACAATGTTGAAAAATCGGTTACTGATTTTGGCAATCTTTCCATCATTTCCAATGATAAAGAACATGCACACCAAATTCAGACAATAAGCTTTGTCATCCCAGGGCATTTTGATATGCAACGGCTTTCTTTTTGGCTCGATAACTTCCTTTTTGCCAATGCAAACAATATACTAAGAATTAAGGGTATTTTAAGCATTGAGGACATGCAACACAAAATCGCCCTTCAGTCGATTGGTGATAATTTCCATATTTCACAGGGTACATTATGGCAGGAAAGCGAAAACAGGGAAAGCCGTATGGTTTTTATCGGTTCAAATCTCAATAAAAAAGAATTACAAAAAAACCTTTACTCACTAATAGCAAAAAGTGATAAACTTGAAGTATGAACACATTCGTAATAAAAAATAAGAATCGAATTATTTAACTGTTTATAAAACAATAAAACGTGATACCTCAAACATTTAACGATTGGAAGAATTGCATTGTATACGATTGCAAAATCAATCTAACAAAGGATTTTGCACAACAACGATTAGCAGTTTACCAAGATAAGAAAAGTCATGAAACGCAAAAGTTTATCCAATTATACGGAGAAGCGCATTTACAAAACATCATAAATTGGTTTAAACAGATATGAAGTCAGAAACAAAATTACCCGTAACCGTTTTAAGCGGATTTTTAGGAGCAGGGAAAACCACCTTGCTCAACCACATCTTACATAATAAGCAGAATCTCCGTGCAGCAGTTATCGTAAACGACATGAGCGAGGTAAATATTGATGCCCAACTGGTTGAAAACGAAAACGTGCTTTCACGTACTGATGAGAAACTGGTAGAAATGAGCAATGGATGCATCTGCTGCACACTCCGTGAAGACCTGGTGAAAGAAGTAGAAAAACTTGCACGACAGAACCGGTTCGACTACCTTTTTATAGAAAGCACGGGAATTTCAGAACCCATACCTGTGGCCCAGACATTTACCTATGCTTTCGAAGATTTAGGCCTTGACCTGACCCAATGGGCCAGGCTGGATACTATGGTTAGCGTAGTGGATGCATTTAATTTTGAAAAAGATTTCGGTAGTCTGGATACAATAGCCGACCGCAACTTAAACGACAGTGACCTTGAAGATGAACGTACCATAGTAAACCTTTTAACTGACCAGATTGAGTTTGCCAATGTGATTATTATCAACAAAGCCGATCTTATTAGCCCTGAAAAATTGGAACAATTAAAAGCAGTTATATATAAACTAAACCCCGTGGCAAAAATACTGGTTTCCACCCATGGAAAAATCGACCTGAAAGAAATAGTCAACTCCGGGCTTTTTAATTTTGAAGAAGCCTCATCATCGGCAGGTTGGATAAAAGAACTTGAAGGCGTTCATACCCCTGAAACAGAGGAATACGGTGTTTCTTCCTTTGTTTTTCGCGATAAACGCCCCTTTCATCCTGCACGGTTCTGGCGTTATATTAATGAAGAATGGGATGCTTCCATTTTAAGAAGCAAGGGTTTGTTTTGGATTGCCTCCAGGCCCGATGTTGCCATAAACTGGAGCCAGGCCGGAGGCTCGTTAAGGGCTGAAAAGGCCGGTGTGTGGTGGGCATCTTTAAGTAAAATGGAGCGAAACCAACATCCCGTTTTCCAGCAAAATGAAGAATACATCATGAATAAATGGGACAAGCGCTTTGGCGACAGGCAAAACGAAATTGTTATCATTGGCCGGGAAATGAACGAGCAGGCCATACGACAGGAACTGGAAGCGTGCTTGTGCACCGAAACGGACATAAATGGCATGGAAAAGAAAAATTATGAATTTTTAGATGAATGGCCGGTTTAATGATTCTTAATTAAGATAAAATGATTCTAAGCGGACAGGAAATAGAACGGCAATTAGGCAACGGATTATTAATTGAGCCCTTTAAAAAGGAACAATTAAACCCGAACAGCTATAATCTTCGGCTTCATAACGAGCTGGTTGTTTATGATAAACCTGTGCTGGATATGAAGATAAAAAATAAACATCATAGCATAACAATACCTGAAAAAGGTTTGCTTTTACATCCGGAGAAATTATACCTGGGAAGAACTATTGAATATACCGAAACACTACAATTTGTGCCGATGCTCGAAGGTCGTTCTTCAATTGGACGCCTGGGATTGTTTGTTCATGTAACTGCCGGTTTTGGAGATGTTGGATTTAAAGGATACTGGACACTGGAAATGTTTTGTGTGCAACCTGTTAAAATATATCCTTTTGTGCCTGTTTGCCAGATTTACTATCACACTATAAAAGGGGACTATTGCCTTTATAATAATGGCAAATATCAAAACAACAATGGCATACAGGCAAGTAAGCTTTATAAGGATTTTATTATATGAAACAGACCTCCGACAAATCGGAGCAAGCTATCCGCCAATTGTCGGACA
>CAZAMT010000170.1:0-8625 GCA_964486145.1 uncultured Bacteroidales bacterium | reverse complement strand
AAAAAAACGTCTGGTTCTATGCCAGGCGTTTTTTTTTGAATGCAAATCAGTGCCCGGTCAACTATTTTATTAACATACTTGCATTGGCTATAAATGCAGATTTTCCATCATAACCCGAAATAATTTCCCTGGCTTGCTGGTGTTCAACTTTTTCGGCACCCATCAGGCTGCAATCTTTGGCTGACAGGCTTGTAACCATTTTAACACTAATCCGTGATGTTTTTGATAATGTAGCAATTGCAGTACCTCCATTTCCGGCATAGTTTAATTTTAATGATTCAAATAGTTTACTCCATCCACAAGTTTCGAACAAGGGTAGAAAAGAGTCGTTTCCAATACCATCCCTGCATTCTGCAAGCAAAATAAGCGTACCATTGTCTTTTACAAACAGTGATGCATTGTGCATGGATTTATGTGACTGAATAAAATTAATGTCTTTGGGATATCCGCCCGCGGAGGCTACAACCAAATCAAATGATTCATCAATACCTGAGCTGTAATAACCATTATGTTCGTCGCACGCTGCCAGGAAGTCTTCATAGGAATTACCAAACATAAATTTACAAACCTGTCCTTTGCTGTCTAAAATTCCGTGTATGGAAATTTTCCCAGGCATTTTCGCATCAATTTCCTTTAAATCTTCTGCAACAGGATTGCCCTCAAGTTTTCCAGCCTGACATCCAGGTGAAAGAATTTGTTTGTCGAAATCAAGAAATAAACTGTGGTTGTAGTATATGGAATCTTTCGCTGCAAGTCCGGGGAAAAGGAGTTTTCTGCCTCCCCCGTAACCGGCAAAATAATGATGCGAAATGGCGCCATACGTAATTATGAGGGAGCTGTTGAGTATATCTTTTCGTATTTTGATACTGGTTCCCCGTGATGTTGTTCCAAGATTTGAAAAGACCATTTGGTCGGTGCAATCGTGATGTACAAACCGATATTTTAAATATGTATCCCCGTAACTTGTGAAGCTTTCTTCTTCGGTTTGTTTCGGATGGGTTCCGTAAGCAATATAAAATGTAATATTTTCTTTTTTAGCATTTTTTTTATCGAGGGCTTCCAGCAACCATGGCAAATACCTGTCATAACCGCACAGCCTGGTTTTATCAGAGATTACTACAGCAACATCTTTGTAACTGATGCTATCTGTTGGCAATAACTTATCAAGTGAATCAATGAATGTTGCATGTTGAATTTCAAAATTTGGTTCAAGGATATTGAAGCTTTCAGACTGATCCGGAAACGGGTATTTCGTTACTTCACTTCCATATTTTAAATGGATTTCTTTTTGCATTAATTCAATATTAATGGGTTGATATTTAAGTTTATAAGGTCAATTATCGTTGGTCAAACTTCATTGAAGACCTGCCATTTTTGTTCATTTCCGAATTCAATGATGTAATTAAATAACTTAATTTCCATGAACAGTAACGATGTTTCCTTTCATTTTTATTTTCGGATGTTTTGCAACCATTCTTACCTGGTATGATCCCTTTTGTTTCAGTTCGGGGGATGTAAGATTTATTTGCTGAGGCTTATTTACAGGTTGAAATTTTGTTTCTGCCCATGAGTCATCATATAATTCAAAACCAAAGCCGGCGTATGGTCTGTATTCCATTCCTACCATTAGATTTTCGGCATCACCCAGGGAAACAATCTCTCCCACGCATTCGATGATGCCATTTTGCAACGAAGCCTCAAGGGTGTTTATTTTTGGAGGATCCAGCGCCGGAATTACGTTTTCAAGTTTTATAACCAATGGATTATCGGTACCGGTCTGGTTATTGTAAATGCGCTGTGCTTTTACAACCGATACCTGCAGCGAATTTCCCATTTGATGAAAGCGCGAGGTTGCATCAATATCAGGATGGTATTCAACCCTTTTATCAGATTGCCCCAGTACACTCACCTTTGTTTCGTGTGTTGATTTAACCGAGGAAAGTATGAACTCCTTTCGCGATCCCCTTGGCCAGTTATGTATTCCTGTAACAATGGCGTACACGGTATTTTTATCTTTTTGTTTTGTAAACCAGATATTATCTTCATGGGTAACTACCCAGGGGCGGACATTGAGAATAGCATCCTGGTTGATAAAGTACCATGCGGCTATTTCCCGGAGTCTTTGCTTTTGTTCAACAGGAATTTCACCTTCCGGATTTGGCCCGACATTGAGCAATAACGCACCTCCTTTCGCTCTGGTCTCAATTAATATCTCAATTAGTCTTTGCCCCGGTTTATAGATCTCGTTGGTTGGTTTATATTGCCATTGCGTACCCATAGTAACACATGATTCCCAGGTTTCATCCAACGGGATGCCGGGAAGGCTTTGTTCGGGAGTTTCAATTGCACCACGTGTAATTAAAACGTCAGGATTTAATTTCCAGCATAATTCTTTGGCTTCCTCAAGAACGACAGGAATACCTCCATCAAAAAATAATACATCGATGGTGCCGTAGTTGGTCATTAATTCACGACACTGCTCATTGGTAAAATCAATGTAATCTTTTAGTACATCGTCAGGAATGTTTTCAATTCCTCTGCGTTGAATGGGTTGTTGATACCTGTACAGGAAATTGAAGTCTTCAGGAGAAAAATAAAGGCCCACCTCAAGTCCTTCGTTACGCACAGCATCCGCGTATTCCTTTAAAATATCCTTTGCATAAGGTGTATGCATGATTGAAAAATCAGTAGTTTTAGTGTCCCACATACAAAAACCCGAATGATGCTTGGCAGTGAACACCACATATTTCATACCTGCCAGTTTTGCAAGCGCTGCAATTGCCTTTGGATTATATTTTTCGGGATTAAAACTTTTTGGTAATTCATGAAAAAATCTGTTCTGGTAATCCTCAGAAGCACCAACAACAGAATGACTTATAACGATACCCAACTGGCTGTCGAAACTCCAGTGTACGAACATACCAAATCCTGCATCCCGAAGCCATTCCTCACGCCCGGATTTGTTATGGTTTATCAGCTTTTCAACCTGTCCGTTAACACCGGATACATTTACAAGTAAGAATAACAAGAGAATTGATAACTGATGTTTAGACATGGTTCTGATGTGTTTTATTTGAAATATCAATCGTAAAGGTATTCTATTTTGATATGAATAAACACCTGTTCACGAAGCGAATTATTATGAAGGCATTGATATTATCCGGGGCAAACTGAAATTTTTTCATTTGCAACCGTTCAAATATCCGGTGTCAAGTGAAAAATAATGTAGGTTTACAAAACAGATACAGCTTAAGAAGAATCAGTCTTTTGGTTCCTGATTTGATTCATTTTCGTTATTATCGGATGTCTCGTTTCGCGGTTTTTGGTCGGTTGATTCTTCTTCCGTGGTTTTTTTCATTGAATCTTCACCGGACGATGCATCAGCATCGTCGTTGGTTTCTTCTTCTTCTTCTTCTTCTTCTTCGAACGTTAGCATGTCCAGGTCGTGCAGAATGTTGTACCACTGGTACAGTTTCTTTAAATCAGACACATAAACTCTGTCCCTGTCGTAATTCGGTAATACATCGACCATGTAAGATTTAAGTTCTTCCGGACTGGATTTGTGGTCAATGGTTTTTCCACCTTCTTCTTTTTCGTTTATTTTTTTGAATACATCTTGAAGAGATACTTCTTCTTCGTCAGTGAAGATGGCAATATCCTCAAGTGCACTGATTTTTGCAGTGGCAGGCGCATGGATTCTTTTGTTGTCTGTTAATGATTCAACGATAATTCCATTACGTCCCTGCGAAATAAACTTATATAAACCTGGTTTTCCTGAAATTGCTAAAATATCTTTCAATGCCATATGTATGTTTTTTTAATCAGCATGCAAATCTAAAAAAATAGTTTTATAGTTTTTTAAACGAGTTTTAAAATTAATTTTGAAGACGTCAAAATTGATGCCACATGATTAGTTAAAACCTCTGGCTTTTTTAATTCGGTTGTAGGCTTCATTAATTTTTGCAAATTTTGCTTCAGCAGCTTGTTTTACATCTTCTCCGAGGTATCCAACTTTATCCGGATGGTATTTTATAGCCATTTGCCGGTACGCTTTTTTGATTTCATCATTTGAAGCCTTCACGTCAACTCCAATCATTTTATAGTCTGAATTTTGTTCGGAAACAAACATGGATTTGATGGAAGCCTTGTCAGCACCTGATATTCCAAGGTAATTTCCAATAATTTCTATAATATTCATTTCCTTATTGGTCAAGCTTCCATCGGCTGAACCCAGACCATAGAGAAAATGCAGCAACTGGAGTCTGGATGGATAATCAAGCCCTTTTTTTATTTGGAGGGTAACATCCTGCAACGGAATGTTTTGTTTTAACAAATCACGAAGCAAAACCATGGCCTCTGAAGTTTTTCCTATACCAAAATTAGTAGCAAAAAACTGTTTCACATATTCAAGCTCCGAACGCATGACTTTTCCATCAGCTTTCATTACTGCAGCAACGAGCACGAGCAGGCTTAGCCGGAAATCCCCGGGCGTGGCACGCTTCTCCAAAATGTTTTCATCAATTTCGATAGCATCAGCCACCGAACCTAAGCCAAAACCAATGAGCGCACCGATGGGGCCGCCAAAAAATAAACCGACTCCTGCTCCAAGCCATTTGCCAAATTTTGCCATAATAAAAATAATGTGCGTATGTATTAAATAATTATCAAATTAGTAAGTTACTGCTTAAGCTGATCAGATTATTATAAATTTCAACCACCTGGGGTAATACCATATAAGGGTCGTAGTTGTAAATAACAGCATCGGATCGCTTTATTTTTTCACTATCAGGCATTTGTTTTTCAATAATTCTCTTTACTTCCTCAACCGAAGTGCCATCGCGATCAACAGTTCTTTTGATGCGGATATGCTCCGGGGAATAAATGGTAATAACCCTGTCGAGTTGCTGACTTGCTCCACTCTCAAAAAGAATGGCAGCTTCCTGGATTACATATGGATATTCTGTATGATGCTCACACCATGCACGAAAATATTTTCGCACTGCCGGATGCACGATCGTGTTGATTTTTTCAAGAAGGTTTCTGTTTTTAAAAATTGTTTGACGAAGGAAATCACGATTCAATCCGTTGTTATTGTATGCTTTTGTTCCCAATAGATCTTTCAGGTTGTTCATCACCTCCTGATCCGAATTCATGATGTTTTTTGCTTCCGAATCTGAATTGAAAACAGGGATGCCCAATAGCTCAAAAACTTTACAAATCAAGGATTTACCAGATCCAATGCCACCTGTTATGCCTACTTTCAACATTATCTCTCAAGAATATAATCGACACTTGTTGGATTGTGTTTTACCGAGGTTATGAATCCCGGATATTTTTCCAGACGCACATCCAGTTTCCTGGGAGGATTGAGGAGCAATGTACTGTCAAAATTTACTGCTGCCCTGAACATTTCGGGGGATATTTTCTCATAATCGCTTAAACCCACCTTGAATGTTACCTTTACCTGACGCGGAAATGTTTTTAACTGGATGGTATCCGGCAAATTATTCACCCGTACAGGTATTTTTAGGTCTGATTCGGTAAAGCGTTCAGCATACATAGTAATTTGCACCTCGTCAGTAGAATACTCCACATTGCCAATTTTTTGCAAGTCAACCGATTTGCTTATGGAATCATTGAAATTTTTTAAATGGTATGGTTTGGTTGATACCGAATTGATAGAATCAATAATTGTATTTGGACCTGTGATGGTCACTGAATCGGGTTTAACCCGAATGTTTCCTTTTTGCATGTATTGCTTTTCAAGACTTACTGAAACATTTTCAGATACTGATACTCGTTTTGATTCAGTGCTGGCAAATTCAAAAAATAAAGTGTCAGGTTCAATATCAGTTATTTGAATTTCCTGCTTTAACTGTCCCTGCAAGCGTTCCCTGGCAAGGGAGGTTAAAACGTAGAATTTTCCCTGACTGGCCTCCGATAATTCATTGGGGGCAAATGACTGAACATCAAAAACGACAGGATTGATATTGGAACGCAACTGATATTTAAAGATTGTATTGCCTTTGGCATTTACTTTCAGGAGCAATCGGCCAGGTACGTCATTTGTCAGTACTTTTCCTGAAGGAAAGTTAATGTAGCGTACCGGAAAAGAAATGTAAGTAGAATAGTCTTTTCCAAGAGCATTGAAAAACCAAATAAGAGCTGACAGTGCAACAAAGAATAAAAACACAAGGATTTTTTGCCCGGATTTTTTTCGAATTTCCTGATATTTACGGGCAATAGAACGAATGTTCAGATATGAAAAGAAAGTATTTTTTGTTGACTTATCCATAAAAAAAGAGTTCAACATTAATAACGTTGAACCCGATTTTTAATTATTTCTGTTGATTAAGATCTGAGTTATCTTTTAAAACAGCACTTTTATCAACTTTCATTTTTACTTTGTCTTCCACTTCAATGGTGACAATGTTATTTGAAATATCAGTAATTTTTCCGTAAATACCACCAGTTGTAATGATTTTGTCTCCCTTTTTAATGTTTTCACGGAAATTTTTCAGTTCTTTTTGCCGTTTCATCTGTGGTCTGATCATGAAAAAATAGAATACCAACAGAATAAGCAACATCATGATTAATCCGGAGTAAGGATTACCTTGTCCTTCTGCAGGAGGTGTTAACAATAATACATAAAGTAAATTCATTTCTAAAAATTTATTAATTAAACATTGGTTTTCACATTAGCTGTAATTGCTAAGGTATGTTCTTTTTTTGGTGTATTTGCAAATATTTTTATTGTTTTAAATTTCACCAATTAAGCCTCTTCCTTGCTTTACAATTTTTTTGTCTTCTTTTAGCTTATGGATAATTTTATCCAATACGCCATTTATAAATGTACTACTTTTTGTTGTACTATAATATTTTGAAATTTCAATGAACTCATTAAGTGTTACCTTTACAGGAATGGATGGGAATTCAACCAGTTCAGTAATTGCAATTTGCATGATAAGAATATCCATAAAAGCAATGCGCTCAACATCCCAGTTCATCGTGAAGCTATCGATGATTTTGATGTGTTCATCTTTTTGTAGGATTGATTTTCGGAACAACGTTTTAGCAAAATTCATGTCATCTTCATTTTTAAATAATGGCATTAACTGGGCAAATTCGGCATCCGACTGCTTGAACGCTTTGACCGTTTTTATGACCATGCTAATTGTAAAATCAATGTCATCATTCCAAAAAATACTTTGTTCTTCAAGAGCATGATACAGTGGTTCAAAATTGAGAATATCCTCAGATAACATCTTGGTTATCAGTTTTTTATCCCAATCATAAGTGTCGATATCACTGGCCATGTATTGTTTAAAATATTGGGTATCAGCGATACGAGTGAACAGATTTTTTACAAGTTCTGGCTCATTTACCCAACTGATACCTTTCTCTGCAATAAATTTATTGAGCTGATTGTTTACTGCCAACTGACGTATAAAGCGGTTGTTGATAAATTTGGTGTTGGGATGCAGATCTTCGTCCGTAGGACGCTTTTTATTTTTTGCCAGTTCAATTCTGGATTCGGCATACTTTGATAAATCAAGAATTAGCAGAAACATCAGAAAATAAAGTTCATAGGTTTTATCGATGCTATGAAAAAGTTGTTTTTCAAATTTATTGATCTGCCCCCTCTCGTCGGATTTATAATATGCGTATAATACCTGCATTATTTTTATCCTTAGTAATCTCCTGCTAATCATATTATTAATTCAGTATAAACTGATAATACCAATCAATTATAAAATTGTGCAAAGGTAAGGTAATTTTCAAATAATGTAAACAATTTGAAAATATTGTCAGCAATTATGCAACATCTGTCCGGATATTTGTTTAATTGCTTGAAAATAAAATTAAACAAATATTATTTGTTTTTTATCTTAGTGTAATATACCTTAGCGTACTTAACAGCAGGGTAGTTAGTATACCTGAATTAAGATTAAAACTTTCAGGTTTAAACAAATAAATGTTATAAAATATATGTACCACTTACTTTTAAAAATCAATATTTTGATAGTATTGAGAAAAAAATTTTTATTTTTGATTTATCAAAGTTCAACTAAACTAAATCTTTAGATATGATGGAAGAAGGCATTGAAAAAAATGAAGGTACAGAAAAAAAGGTACGTGAGGAAATTTTTTCCAAAGCTGTCAGAGCTGGAAAGCGCACATATTTTTTTGATGTAAAAGCTACCCGCAGAAACGATTACTACTTAACAATTACCGAAAGTAAAAAACGTTTTAATCGAGAAGGTCATTATTTTTTTGAAAAGCACAAGGTTTTTCTTTACAAGGAAGATTTTGACAAATTTGTTGACGGTCTGACTGATGTGATTGACTTTATCAAAAGTGCTAAAAGAGAAGAATTTGAGGCAGAACGCGTTGAGGAAAAGGTAGGGAGTGATTACACGGATGTTGATTTTGATGATTTGGACGAAAAAAAAGAATAAATAGTCTTTCCGTTTGTGCAGAGCTATAAATAAACTGAGGTTAGGTTCATGTAAATAAAATCAGTTATTAACATATATTACATTATTCATAGTTTCCGGTTTTATCGGTAATTAGAATGTCCTTGTTGTTACCCGCTTGTATTTTTAGATAAACCAGTGTTTCTTC
>CAZAMT010000169.1:0-8637 GCA_964486145.1 uncultured Bacteroidales bacterium | reverse complement strand
TCATTATCCAAAATTGTTATTACCGTACTTAAAGCAAGCAATACGAGTGAATACATATTAAGATATTGTCGGAAACGTGAATAGCCAAACATTGAAAAAACAATAAGGGCTGCAGAGGGCAGCAGCATATAATAAGAAGCTAATGACAAATCAAGAATAAAACCATGACCAAATATTGCAAGAATTGTAAGAAAGCTGTAATCAGAGTATATATCATAATGAAAGAGAATAAAAACCAGTCGTCCTGCAATGAAAAACAGTAACCAATACAAAACATAGGTTACTACGAATTGAATTTGTTTATACATCACCCAAATAAGTTATGCTGTTTGAAAAAACGGGCAAATTTAAAACAAATTTAACAGTAAATTAAGATTAGTTTAATATTTATTAGTTCAGACTTCACTCACCTTACCCATTTGTGAGGTATTTCGTGGACAAAAGGTTGGGTGTTTCCTTTAATTATAAAACGCAAAGTGCGCTATCTTTTAGCAATAAACCACGGATTGGTTAAATCTTGTTTATTGTATTCCAGAGGTAAATCCACATCATGGCGCATTACGGTTCCTCCAGAAAAATTAATGATGGCATGCCCGGCACCGGTATCCCATTCCATGGTTGGCGCGAAACGAGGATAAACATCGGCAGTACCCTCAGCTACCATACACATTTTTAGCGCACTGCCTTTGGATATCATCTCTACGTTGCCATGTTCTTTCCTCAAATCCTGAATAAATTCTTCTGTTTCAGGCGACATATGTGAACGACTACCTACCACAGTAAACGACCTTTCAGAATGCTGCAGGGGCAACTTCTCTGCATCATTTATAATTTTTTCGATCAATGTCTCATTTACAGATTCTTCTCCTTCAAATATAAATCTGAATGCACCAATGTTGCTATCCGCAAAATAAAGCTGACGGATAAATGGGGCATATACTATACCAAGCATAGGTAAATGATTGCGTATGAAAGCAATGTTAACGGTAAACTCTCCGTTTCGTTTAATGAATTCTTTCGTACCATCCAATGGATCAACCAGCCATAGGTAGGCCCAATCCATTCGTTCATTGTAAGGTGTCCCTCTCCCTTCCTCACTTAATATGGGATAACCGGTTTTGGAAAGATATTTCTTAATGATATTATGTGCTGCTAAATCTGCTCTGGTTAGCGGCGATTCATCGGATTTCAACTGAACATCAAAATCATCCGATTCGTAAACACTCAGTATTTCTTCCCCGGCTTTCAACGATGCTTCTATTGCCACTTTCAGTAGATGTGAATTCATTTTAAAAATATATTAGGGTTAATATAAGTACGGTAATTACCATGTAAATCATTGTCAATGGAAAACCAACTTTAAAAAAATCTTTAAACGAATACCCCCCGGGCCCGTACACCATCAGGTTGGTTTGGTATCCTATGGGAGTCATGAAATTTGCTGCTGCACCATAAGCAACAGTTAAAATGAATGGTGTAGGGTTTAATTCCAGATTTACTGCCATGGTTAAGGCAATCGGAAAGATGATCCCTACAGCAGCTTTGTTTGTTATATAAGCAGCAAGAAATGCAGTTACGAAATATATCCCAAATAAAAGTCCAATCCTTCCCATAGGTAAAAATACGGCAATCATTGAATTGGCAAGTAAATCGGCAGCACCTGATTTTATCATCGCTGTACCAAGAGCAAGAGACATAACAATGATCAAACCCAGATTGTAATCAACACCTTTTGGTAGTTCCTTTGCAGTAGTTATTTTCAGCGCAAGGGCAGCCAAAATAACAATGATAAGGCCCATGAACAGAGAAATGACATGAAATGCCGAGAGAAGAATGGCCAATATGGTGCCACCAAAAAGTATGATAATTTTGTAAGGTTCAAGTTTAATAAAATCCCGCACCTTCGAAATGAAATAAAAATCGTTCGTGCCAGCTCTGCTGTAAAAATCAATGCCGGTATAAATCAATAAAACATCTCCGGCTTTTAAAGTAACCTTACCCAGTTTACCCGTAATTCGCTCTCCATTTCGGTGAATGGCAATGACGGCAGCATCATATTTACTTCTGAAATTGATTTCCTTCACGGTTTTTCCTACAAGCGATGAATTCTGTGAAATAACAATCTCCACCACTTCCGCTTTCTTCTTTTTCGATAACATACCAATTTCAGGAAGGCTCAGGCCTCTGTTTCCATGAATCAACTCGGCAATGGTTTCGGTATCCCCTGCAAAAACCAAAATATCATCCTGATGCAGAATTACATTGGGAGCAACCGCAGGTATTCTGAATGATTTTCGAACAAGTTCAAACAGGTAAAGACCTTTGAGTTGCCTTAGCCCTGCTTCTTCAATTGTTTTGCCGATCAGGTGAGAATGAGTGTGTATGCGAGCCTCAACAATGTATTGCCTGGTATTTTCAGCAAATTCTTCCTGGAATGGGGCCTTGTCCGGTAAAAGTTTTTTACCAAAAAAAATCAGGTAAAAAAAACCCAATACAATCATCGGAACACCAACATATGCAAAGTCAAAAATATTTAGTGCAGGTAAACCCGGAATGATATCCTGATCGACAACCAAACCATTAACAATCAGGTTGGTTGATGTACCAATCAACGTTGCACATCCCCCCAGAATAGCTGCAAATGACAGGGGCATCAGGAACTTGGATGGTGAAATATCATTTCGCTTGCACCAACTGTGTACATAAGGCATCATAACTGCTACCAATGGCGTATTATTTAGAAAGGCAGAGAAACCGGATATAATCAGCATCATCCTGCTTAAAAAACCATTGTAGCTTTTTGCTGAACGAAATAAACGATCAAATGCGCTTTCAATTACTTCTGTCTTACGAATAATATCACCAAGTAGCAATAACATAATGACAACAGCTACCTGTTCATTTGCAAATCCACTCAAAATTTCAGCAGGTGTGAGTACCCCGAATATCCCTAACACAGCTATGGCCAACATAAATGTAAATGATGGCCCGAGTATCTCCTTGTAAAGCGATACCAGGATAAATAATAAGACAACGAATACAAGTATGAGTTGAAAATCTGGCATCAACCTCGTGTGCTTTTTGATTTAACTCGACGAAAATAAGAAATTATCCCTGAGAAAAATAAAGAATGTGTTTTTATTTGTATCGACCAATATTGACCAAGTTCATGGTTTTTTTGAACAGAATTCCATTATTTTACCTCCGGTGCTTAGCCTGTACTATTCATAAATTTTGTTTGTAATGGATGAAATGCGGGTTAATCCCGGCTAATATAGCCCGCCCCGAAATTGTTTCGGGGAAGTTTTACTTTTGAAGAAAAGAATGAATTAAATTGTAGCATTATGGTATTTGATCAATTAACACCAAAAGACGTTTGGACTTATTTCTATGAAATTACCCGGGTACCGAGACCATCTAAAAAAGAAGAAAAAATCATTGATTATTTGATGAAATTCGGGAAAATGCATGTGCTGGAAACAAAAAAAGACAGCATTGGCAATGTTTTAATAAAAAAGCCGTCAACACCCGGAATGGAAAGCTGCATTCCGGTTGTTTTGCAATCGCACATTGATATGGTATGTGAAAAGGATAATGAAATTGACCATGATTTTGATAACGATCCTATTATCCCTGAAATTCATGGCGACTGGGTGAAAGCCAAAGGGACTACGCTCGGTGCTGATGATGGAATCGGCATTGCAGCTCAATTGGCAATTTTGGCTTCCAATGATGTTACCCATGGCCCATTGGAATGTCTGTTCACGGTTGATGAAGAAACCGGGTTAACAGGTGCTTTCAACCTTCAGGAAGGTTTCTTCGATGGCAAAATACTGATCAATCTGGATTCAGAAGATGAAGGAGAATTATTTATCGGCTGTGCCGGTGGTGTTGATACTATCGCGGCCATGCGGTTTAAAAAGAAAAACATTCCGCCACAATCGGTTGCCTATAAAATAAGTGTCAGTGGGTTAAAAGGTGGCCATTCAGGCGATGATATTGATAAAGAACGAGGAAATGCAAACATCATCCTTGCCAGATTTTTGTTAAAGGCAACGAATAAGTTTAACATTCGTTTGTCTGAATTTAATGGAGGAAATCTGCGTAATGCAATACCGAGGAATGCCCGTGCTGTTATAACGATAAGGGAAGATTTTGAAGACCGGTTTCTACAACTCTTTGACACATTTATTGGTAATGTGAAAAACGAATGTAAGCATTCGGACCCTGAACTGCACATGGAAATTGAAACCCATGCTATACCGGATTACGTTATAAATAAAAAAACGCACCGCCAATTGTTGCTTGCATTGACGGGGTGCCCCAATGGCGTGATATCCATGAGTACTGAAATTTCGGGTTTGGTAGAGACTTCAACCAACCTGGCGTCCGTAAAAATGCAAAACAATGATATTATTATTACAACAAGTCAGCGTAGTTCGGTTGACTCAAAAAAAGACTATATTGCACAGGCGGTTTATAGCGTGTTTGAGTTGGCTAAAGCGCAGGTGCGACATACCGATGGATATCCCGGCTGGTCACCAGACGTAAATTCTGACATTTTGCGAATAACAGAATCCGCCTATCAAAAACTATTTAATCAAAAACCTGTCGTTCGGGCAATTCATGCCGGTTTGGAATGCGGCTTATTCCTTGAAAAATATCCCTATCTTGACATGATCTCATTTGGTCCAACAATTAAAGATGCTCATTCACCAAATGAAAAATTACACATTGAATCCACCAAAAAATTTTGGGATTTACTGGTCGAAGTTCTGAAGAACATCCCCGGTGCATAGATTAACCAGGCACCTATGTTAAAAATCGTTTGTTCAAATCATCATAGGCGTCAATTCTGCGGTCTCTGAAAAAGGGCCAGATTCTCCGCACAGATTCTGTATTTTGCAGGTCAATCTCAACAACTGCATCATCCGGTTTGTTTTGTGGCGATTGATACAGGATTTCTCCCTGTGCACCACAAATGAAACTGTTTCCCCAGAATAAAATGCCTTCTTCCTTATGAACCGGAGAGCGTTCAAAACCAACCCGGTTGACACTAATAACAGGAAGTGCATTATGAACAGCATGGGCACGCTGTGAAATAGTCCAGGCTTCCAGTTGCCGTTTTTGTTCTTCTTTGGTATCATTTTGATCCCAACCGATGGCTGTTGGATAAATCAATAGATCGGCTCCTTTCATTGCCATCAGCCTGGCAGCTTCAGGATACCACTGATCCCAGCATACAAGGATGCCCAGGCTTCCTATGGACGTTTTTATGGGTTCGAATCCACAATCACCGGGAGTAAAATAAAATTTTTCATAAAAACCCGGGTCATCGGGAATATGCATTTTCCTGTATTTGCCTGCTATCGTGCCACCTGAATCCATTACAACAGCCGTATTGTGGTAAATTCCTGCTGCCCGTTTCTCAAAGAGAGACAATACCATCACAATACCGTGCTTCTTTGCAAGCTTCCCGAAAAAATCGGTGGATGGACCAGGAACAGGTTCTGCCAGATCAAAATAACCGGGATCTTCATTCTGACAGAAATACAATGTATTATGCAATTCCTGCAACACAACCAGGGATGCATCCTGACTGGCAAGTTTTTCAATGGCTGATGCCAGATCATTTTTATTTTGTTCAACACTTGCATCATTTGCCTGTTGAATGATTCCTACTGTTACCTTGTTATTTTTCATGCGATTACAATATTTTTAAACACAACCCCCGGGCAATTGCATGGTTGCGCAGTGCAACGAACCATTTTGTTTTAGTAATGGCAGACTCTGAACAGGCACTATTTCATGGTTGGTAAATACTTTTTTGAAACAATCCAATGCCTCTTCGTCTTTGTCATTCTTATAAACCGGCACCAATACTGCTCCATTTAAAAATAAAAAATTCAGATATGTTGCCGGTAATTGTCTTCCTTCGGAACCAAACACGGGATTTGGCAATGGAACCGGAACCAACCGATAATTACGACCATTAGGCATTGTAAACTGCTTTAGTTCAGCTTCCATTTTCATTAGTTGATTTTTGTGCTGGTCGTCATTGCTGCATGTCGCGTACATGATTGTTTTTTCATCACAAAACCTGGCCAGGGTGTCGATGTGGCCATCTGTATCATCTCCTTCCAGGTGACCGTTCTTAAGCCATAAAATCCTGTCAACACCAAAGGTTTGACACAATTCTTCTTCTATTTCAATTTTTGAAAGATGCTCGTTCCTGTTCGATGACAGCATGCATTGCCAGGTGACCATAAGGGTTCCGTTTCCATCGGTTTCAATGCTTCCCCCCTCCAAAATAAAATCTTTTCTATTGATGAATGGAACATCATCCCGAAAAACTTTTGCTTTGTAAAGCTTTTTATTCACCTGGTTGTCAAGGTTCGATGGAAATTTTAAACCCCAACCATTAAATTTAAAATCATGAAGCACTGGTTTGCCCTGCCTGAAAATGGTAATCGGGCCGTAATCCCTCACCCAGGTATCATTAAAATCCATTTCAACAAACACGATGTTTTTCAGTGCCGCGGTATCAAATAATTCTTTCATCGATTTTTTTGATTTACAAAGAATTATTAATTGCTGACGAGCAGCAATGGTGTGTGCAATGGCTTGGTAACATGTTGTAATTTCAGGAAGTCCTTCTTTCCAATCGGTATTTTTGTGAGGCCAGGCAATCATTGTTGCACTTTGTGGCATCCATTCAGCCGGAAAGTGGATTTCAGTCATACACGTATTCGTTTTTCAATGAATCATATTTGTATGTCATCCTGTCTGTTCATTTTCATATCGCAGGAACAAAAATACAGTTAATTGTTCATATATAACTCTGCAATAACGTCAGAAGAAACATCAATATCATATAAAGAAACCAATTATCAATGCAATGATGACCATAATCAGCATTACAAAAAGCACATTGATTGAACGCTGTTTTCGTTTTAGTTCAAATAATACATTCTCATTCAGTTCCGATTGTTTGAGCTGTATTTCTTCAATGTTATTCAAACGCATTTCATGATAGTCGATGGAAATTTTGTTTTTCTCCGATCTTCGGGGAATTGTTTTGAGTAAAGCCGGCATAGCCAGTTCAACGAGACCTGTAATTGCTTTCATGTATAATTTTTGAGCCATAGATGTAATTTTTCTTTCTACAAATGTAAACTGATAAACGAAAGGATTGTTTTCAATAAATGCTATTTGATAAAGAACAAAGCTACTCCGCTAACACTAATCACAGCTCCAATAAGCTCAAGAACTGTAACTTTTTGCTTATAAAGCAAAATTGCCGGAGGGATAATAAGAACGGGAACAATAGCCATTATGGTAGAGGCAATTCCTGTTTTGGTAAATTTTACAGCGAGCAATGAAAAGGAGACACCGAGAAAAGGTCCAAAAAATGAGCCAATGGTTATACCTTTCATTGCCGGAACGTGTACCAATGCATTCCAGATTTTTTTCCACCGTCCCATGATCGAAACGAGCAATGCAAATCCTAAAATACCAGCCATAATTCTAATTTGGGTTGCTGCAAATGGATCGTATTCTTCCATACCAAATTTACTTAGTACCAAACCCGCTGCCTGCCCTACTGCCCCCCCAAAAGCATAAAGAATTCCTATAGGCGCCAGCTTCAGGCTAATTTTCATTTTTGATTTTCCACGACTAAAAATGGCAAGTGCAATGCCGGAGAAAGTCAAAAACATGCCCACATAGCTGTAAAATGAAAGGTTTTCACCTAAGATCATCCATCCCAGCAATGCAGTCATTGGGGGTACAAGAGTCATTACCAGCATAGCAAACCGGGAACCAATAATGGTGTATGATTTAAACAAAAACAAATCTCCAAGAACAAATCCAATGATACCGGAAAGTCCCAGCCATAGCCAGTTGTTGTAAGTTGCATCCATCGGGAAAAACAACCCGCGTTGTATCCATGTAAATACACACAGAAATAACAACCCAATGACGAGACGAATAATGTTTACTGACAGTGAACCTACTTTCACACTTGCCGATTCGAATGCCAGGGCAGTAATGGTCCAGAAAATTGCGGTTAACAGAGCGGCGATTTCACCAAAATTGCTTTCTACAAATGTCATCTGATTTATTCCCGGTTCATTATGGTGGGCAAATATAGGGGTTAAATTGGCTCAATCACATCTGCAATTCAATAAAAAAGAAATTTAAAAAAATAATGAATGATGGATTTACAAGAAAAGATAAAGCAATACATCCGGTACCTGCTGATTACTCCACCGGCTCAAAATCTTCCTTGGTAACCCCGCAAACCGGGCACATCCAGTCATCAGGTATATCTTCAAATGCTGTTCCCGGGGCAATTCCTCCATCCGGATCCCCTTCTTCCGGATCGTAAACAAAACCGCAAACGGTACATTGATATTTTTTCATGAGCTAAATATATTATCTGTTTTAAAATTTTTTGTTATGTCTCAAAAATAACAAAATATTCAGTTTTGAAAAAACCGCAATAGTTATGTTATCAAAACACTTCATAAGAACTTTTCCTGATTATTATCTCTCTTCTGTAACAAACATAATCAATCTTTCATTGCATACTGGTTTATGAGCACAAAAAAGCCGCTCTGAATCCAGAGCGGCTTT
>CAZAMT010000168.1:0-8680 GCA_964486145.1 uncultured Bacteroidales bacterium | reverse complement strand
CAGTTTGAAGAAGTCCCCTTTAGGGGATTTAGGGGTAAGGTGGCTTTTTAGACCGTACTCACAGATAATATTAAATTTATTGCTTTAGAATAAAATGATGAATTCAAATTACATGAATACAAAATAATATATTTTTGCCAAAATTTTATGTTCATGAGGCTTTTCGGTTGTACACTTCTATTTTTAATTATTCACTTGTGCGTTATCGGACAAACAATTTATGAACCGCCCGAAAAAGACAAAAAAACCAAAATCACCGGTCATCCAATCCTTATGTACACCCCCGAAACGCGATGGGTATTTGGAGCAGCCGGAGTATTGTTAATTAACAATTTTGATTCCACAAGTTTACTCCAAAACCCGAGCATTGTAAATCCCTTTTTCTTTATTACACTTAATAAACAGTTTTGGCTGGTTACCAGGGCTGAACTCTACAACGACAACCGATTAACAAATGTACGAGTGGAGGCAGGCAGAGTACCTGATTATTTTTACGGTATCGGTATGAATACAACTTCGGAGAATGAAAAGTTCACGATGCAAACATATGGCCTGCACTACGAATGGTTAACATACATTGACCGAAAAATCGTGGTTGGTTTCTCGACAAAATTAAATTACAACCATATTTCCGATGTTGAATCAGGCATCCTGCTCAATAGAGAATTTCCAGGGATGCTCCCCGGATTTACAGGCGGGGTGGGTCCCAGCTTCCAGTTTGACTCACGCAACAGCACAACGTATCCACTCGTAGGATGGTTCATTAAATCAACATTCACTTATTTACCTCCGGTTTTTAAAGGAGATTATTCCTATGCATCCATTGAATTTGACATAAGAAAATATGTTACCTCTTTAAATTTAAAAAATACCCTGGCATTCCAGATTGTACATAAAAACATTGCAGGAAAAAATATCCCTTTTTATGAACTGAAACGTTTGGGAGGAGAAACAAGGCTGAGAGGAATACATTCAAATCGGTATATTGATAACCATCTTGCTTTTACCCAGTTGGAATACCGGCGTGAACTTCCTTTTATTTTTGGCCTGGTTTGTTTCGCGGGGACAGGCACAGTATTTAATAATTTCCAAAGTTTTCATTTAAAAAACCTCGTTTTCAACTACGGTGCCGGCCTGCGTATAAAATTAATCCCGGAGGAAAATGTTAATTTCCGTCTTGACTTTGGCTTTGCCTCCAACGGGGAAAATGGCATTTATGTTGGAATACAGGAGGTATTCTGAACCAGCATATCCTTTCTAAGCCGAAAATTAAATCTTATTTGACTTTTTACTTAATGTCAATTTGCACATTTTCAACTCCTACCCTGCCATCATATGAAATTCCCTCTATTTCAATTTGCATGGGAAATTCAAACTGGGGAATTTCGAAAGATACCGATGCAAAACCTCCGACAGATGTTTTAAGATCGGGTTCCCAGAAAATGGTCGGATTTGCATTTCTAAATTCTTCAGGGCTGTTAAATCGGGAAAACCTGGGTTGATAAAATTCTTTTGGCGTATAGTAGCCAAGCATTTGAAATTCAAGAAATCCTTTCTTCATAAAGCGGCCCCGCTTGGTATAAATAGCAACAACCCCATTACCACCTCTTGAACCGTAAATAGCCGAACTGGGGCCGGACAGTATCTCGATTCTATCAACATCCTGCGGATTAATGCTACTTACAGCTCCCGCATCAACAGGAATCCCATCCAATAGATACAGCGGCTCATTGCTCAGTAAAATGCTGCTTACCCCCCGAATATTAATTGAATTACCATTCACTGCCACACCAGGCACTCTTCCTTTCAATACATCAAAAATATTGCTGTATCCGGAAGGTATCTGGTCGGAGGTAACAACATAATCAGGATCTCCATGGATTTTATGATGCTTTGGTTGATCCTCTTCCTCTTCTTCATCTGATTCCGATTTTTCTTTCTGAGCCTCCAGTTTATATCTGGCAATACCTTTAGAATCAACAAAACGATCGTAATTCATCTTTTCCAACTCCACATCCGGTATATTGCCTTCTTCCAGGTCAATTACAAGATTTCTTTTTCCGCTGGGTTTATATGCATACATTTCAATATTAATGGTATCCTGATAATTGAGATTATCAAACCTGAAATATCCTTTATCATCAGAATATGTCGAGAAAACATCGTTGTATTCATCCATCACATACAACTCTACCCTGCTGTTCGAATAAGGAATGCTAAAAAATTCCCGTGTTATACGTCCAACAATAGATATACCTGTTTCTCTTGGGTTTGTAATCTCCGGATAATTTCCGGAAATGACATTTGTCCACTGAAATCGACGCCAACCCTGTGTTAGAAGGAGAGCATCAAGGGCTTTCTTTGCATTTTCATTGTCAGAAAAATAGAATTGCGGATTTTCAACAAATCCCCTGATATCCGAAGTCAGCAACAATGTTGTTTTTATGTTGCCCTTAAACGTATTCTCCTTTTTGTTTGCAATGAGTGGTTTCACGGAAACCGACAAATTGGAACGAACAAGTCTTCCATCCGCATCAAGGGCAGTTATATCAAATGAGGCCTGGTTATCAAATGAGTTGCTCATATTTTGTTGGACCCTGAATTTAAGATGATCGTTGTTGTTAACAAATACAAGCCGTTCGGCTAATGGCATTGTTCTGCCATCAAATAAGGTCCAGTGGGTTACACCCGACCTAAACTTGCTTTTATCCACTTTCAGACTTAACGGCAAATCAGCAACGGTAACCACTTTGGTGAACTTCACATCACCCCGTGTGTGACCAATTAAAATGAGATCAGATGTCCTCGGATCAATCGTTTCAGAAACCGTTGATTTCAAATCGATAATAAATGCATCGTTTTGCGAATTATCAATGTTCATTACAGCCCCTTCCCCGAACACCTCAGGAAGATCAAATTCGTCATTGCGGTTTTTAACAGTTGCATAGTATTTCATCCCCTCCTCCGGAGTTATTGAGAAATATCCCATTCCGTTATGCAGTGATTGAATTTCCGTAATTTTTCTGTCATCCTTATCATAAATACTTCCAGTGATATTTATCCCCTCACCAAGCCCGTTTACTGCCTTAAATGCAACCCTGGTAGATAAGCCATCAACCATATTACCACCTTCCGGAAAAAATTGCAAATCCAGTTTTTCTTCTGACCGCTTCATAGACCGGTTCATTCGTTTGTTATATCGCAATTTGTCTTTCGTAATGAAATCTTTGTAATTGTTATTTTCAACATGTATCGTATAATTTGGAATCAACGAATTATCAAAATTGACCATCCAACTGGTGAAAGCTCTTATATGATAATACCCTTCCCTGATAGTATCACCAAGAAAAAAATCACCTTTTGCAAACCCATCTTTTAGCTTAAACCTTTTCATATAAATGGTTTCCTTATCTGAATTTAACATTTCCACATAAAGGTTTGCCGATTTTGTTGCAGGTTTGTGGGTTGTTCCATCCACCAGATAGGCTTTCATCCAGACCCGTTCACCTGTTGTGAAGTTATTCTTATCGATATGTAAATAGACCTTCTCCTGGGGAAAATCAAAGTAATACTTTTCCAATTGGGATATTATCCTTTGTACCCGTGGATCTTCATCCGATGCAAATTTGCTACTCGTTGTAAATATAATAAGCAGGAACAGGCACAGATGTTTAAAAATTTTATGTATCTTTTCCATGATTCATTTTTCTTTCATTCGTCAGATCTAAAAAAATTATTCTCCCTACATATGTGATAAATGAAAACGCGTTTACCCTATGTTAAAGAAAAATCATATTCAAAAAAATAACCTTTTCAACAATTGATTTGTTCATGACGAAAAATGTTAAAACCCAAACATTTCAAGTTTTTTACAAACCAAAAAAGTGTTTTTTTTAAATTTAACAAATTGTTACATTTGGGGGGCTTATTTTACAGGTTTAACTGAAAAGAAGAAAAGAATGTCAGGACATAGCAAATGGTCAACAATAAAGCGAAAAAAGGGAGCTTTGGATGCAAAGCGAGGAAAGTTATTCTCAAGATTGGTTAAAGAAATTCACATCGCCGTTCGTGAAGGAGGTTCTGATCCTGAGGCCAATCCGCGCCTGCGTCTCGCGTTGCAAAACGCAAAGGGTGCAAACATGCCAAAGGACAACATTGAAAGAGCTATAAACAAAGCCAGCGGTGAGGGTGCCGATTTACTGGAAGTTACTTTTGAAGGTTATGCCCCAAACGGCGTAGCAGTTTTTATCGAATGTCTTACCGACAACAATTTACGTACGGTAGGAAATGTACGTTCAGTTTTTAATAAACGGGGAGGAAGTCTTGGCACCAATGGTTCTCTGAGTTTTATTTTTGATAGAAAAGGAGTTTTTACAGTACACAAAGACGACCGGGATCCGGAAGAATTTCAACTGGAAATTATTGATGCCGGTGTTGAAGAGATGGAAATTACGGATGAATCGTTTATCATTACCACTCCCCTGGAAGACTTTGGAAGTGTCCAGAAGAAACTTGATGAAATGGGTGTTCGGATTGAAAACGCCGAATTACAGCGAATACCAAATAACACAAAAGAACTGAACCTCGAAGATTCAAAAAAAGTACTTCGAATGATTGAAGACTTTGAAGAAATTGATGATGTGCAAAATGTATATCATAACCTTGAAATGACAGAGGAACTGGAAACGGCCTTACAGGAAGATTAAGAAGTAAATTATTTCATTGAAAGCCGCAAACCAGGCCGGTTTTAATGTTCTATCTTAAAAAATTTATAAAAAATCTAAATAAGCTTTGATTTATGATTTTTATCAGTATATTTGCATCTGAAATTTGAAAAAAATTCGAACATGAAGGGTTTGCATATTATCATCGCTATTCTAATTCTAGGTATTCTAAAGATACCGGAGTGAGAGTGGTATGCATCCTTTTAAAAAAGATAAATTATAAGCCATTCTCACCTTGAGGATGGCTTTTTCATTTAATAACCCATAAAGTCTAAAAATTATGAGCGACAGATTATTTATTTTCGACACAACACTCCGCGATGGCGAACAGGTACCAGGCTGTCAGTTAAACACAGTTGAAAAGATTGAAGTAGCGCGGGCGCTTGAGTCTTTGGGAGTAGATGTCATTGAAGCCGGTTTCCCTGTCTCAAGTCCTGGTGACTTCAAATCGGTTGTTGAAATTTCAAAAGCGGTCAGCCATCCAACCATATGCGCCCTAACCAGGGCAGTTGAAAAAGACATTGATGTTGCAGCCGAATCGCTCAAATTTGCACGAAAAAAACGAATTCATACCGGAATCGGAACCTCCGAATATCATATTAAATACAAATTCAATTCTACACAGGAAGAAATCATTAAACGCGCAGTTGCAGCAGTAAAATATGCAAAGAAATATGTTGAAGATATTGAGTTTTACGCAGAAGATGCCGGAAGAACAGAAAATGAATACCTTGCGCGGGTTGTTGAAGCAGCTATAGCGGCAGGTGCAACCGTGGTGAATATTCCGGACACCACAGGCTATTGCCTGCCTGATGAGTACGGAGAAAAAATTAAATTTCTTAAAGAAAATGTAAAAGGTATTGATAAAGCAGTTATTTCCACCCACTGCCACAATGACCTGGGAATGGCAACGGCAAATACTGTAACAGGTGTATTGAACGGCGCCAGACAGGTAGAGGTGACCATCAATGGCATTGGTGAACGAGCAGGTAATACTTCCCTGGAGGAAGTTGCCATGATAATAAAAAGCCGCCAGCATTTGGGCATTGAAACAGGTATAAACTCCAAAAACATTTTTGGAATCAGTCGCCTCGTTTCCGGTCTGATGAACATGCCCGTGCAACCGAACAAAGCAATTGTCGGACGAAATGCTTTTGCCCATTCATCCGGGATTCATCAGGACGGTGTATTGAAAAACCGTGAAAACTATGAAATTATTGATCCGGTGGAAGTTGGAATCAATGAGTCATCCATAAACCTGACTGCCCGCAGTGGCAGAGCAGCGTTAAAGCACCGGTTGGAACGTTTGGGCTATAAACTTGAAAGGGAGGTATTGGATGAAGTTTACCAGAAGTTTCTTGACCTGGCAGACAGGAAAAAAGACATTAAAGACGAGGATCTTCAGCTTTTGGTTGGTGCAAAAGATACTGACGGTAAAAAAATAAAATTGAAAAACCTCCAGGTTATTTGCGGTAAAACCAGTATTCCTTCGGCAACAGTAACACTGGACTTTAACGGAGAGTTTTTCTCTGAAACTGCTTTTGGTACTGGTCCTGTAGATGCCTCGTTCAATGCTGTCAGAAAACTTGTACATCACCGTTTCAAGCTGGAAGAATACCTCGTGCAGGCAATTACCCGGGGAAGCGATGATCTTGGAAAAGTTCACGTGTCCATTGAAAACAAGGGGAATTTCTATTATGGTTTTTCCGGAAATACAGATGTTATTACAGCCTCTGTGGAAGCCCTTTTAGATGCGATTAATAAAATAGTTTAACAAATAAAATTAATAAACCGTGGGAAAAACGTTATTTGATAAAGTTTGGGACAGTCATGTAGTGGAAGAAATGCATGAGGGTCCCAGTGTTTTATACATTGACAGGCACCTTATACACGAGGTTACCAGCCCGGTAGCATTCGCAGGCCTTGACAGAAGAGGTATCAAAGTAGCAAGGCCACAAAACACTGTTGCAACGCCCGACCATAATGTTCCAACCATTGATCAACATTTAGAAATCAAAGATTTCCTTTCACAATCACAGGTAAATAAACTTACCGAAAATTGTAACAAACATGGTGTAACATTATATGGATTAACTCATCCCTACCAGGGCATTGTGCATGTGATTGGTCCGGAGCTTGGACTCACACAACCTGGCATGACCATTGTTTGTGGTGACAGCCATACAGCCACGCATGGAGCTTTTGGAAGTGTGGCTTTTGGTATTGGTACCAGTGAAGTTGAAATGGTTCTTGCAACACAGTGCATTATGCAACCAAAACCAAAACGCATGCGCATTACAGTTGATGGTGAACTAAAAAAAGGGGTGGTAGCAAAAGACATTATTCTCTACATCATATCGCGAATTTCAGCTTCTGGTGGAACCGGGTACTTCATTGAGTACGCGGGTTCAGCAATTCAAAACCTGAGCATGGAAGGAAGAATGACCATTTGCAACATGAGCATCGAATGCGGCTCCAGGGGAGGGTTAATTGCTCCGGATGACGTTACCTTTGAATATATAAAAGGAAGAAAATTTGCACCAACAGGAGCGGACTGGAATAAAGCCGTTGCTTACTGGAAATCACTTCGCACTGATAATGATGCAACGTTTGATAAAGAACTTCATTTCGATGCTGCTGATATTGAACCAATGATTACGTATGGTACCAATCCGGGCATGGGTGTCAGAATTTCTGATCAGGTTCCGGATGTTTCCTCATTGCCTGCAAGCGAAAAAAATTCATTTGTTAAATCGCTCAAATACATGGAAGTGGAACCTGGTTGCAGTATGCTTGGCAAACCTGTTGATTATGTATTTGTTGGTTCATGTACCAATGGACGAATTGAAGACTTACGTGCATTTGCAGAATTTGTAAAAGGCAAAAAGAAAGCAGACAATATCACGGCGTGGATTGTTCCGGGGTCAAAACAGGTTGAAAAGCAGGCCATTGAAGAAGGAATTATGGAACAGATAAAAGAATCAGGATTTGAATTAAGGCAACCAGGTTGTTCTGCCTGTCTGGCAATGAACGATGATAAAATCCCGGAAGGGAAATATGCTGTTTCTACCTCAAATCGTAATTTCGAAGGACGACAAGGACCGGGAGCCAGAACATTTCTGGCATCCCCGTTGACGGCAGCGGCGGCAGCAATTACTGGTAAAATCGTTGATCCTCGTGAGTTTTTATGAACTGTTTTAATAATCTTTATTTCATATTTATTTACAAAATAATCCATTCAAGATGCCAATAGATAAATTTATAACCATAGAATCCACATGTGTTCCGCTACCCATTGAAAATGTGGATACGGATCAGATCATACCCGCCCGGTTTCTAAAAGCAACCAGCCGTGAAGGTTTCGGAGAGAACCTTTTTCGTGACTGGCGTTACTCCCGTGATGATCGCCCAAAAGAAGATTTTATACTCAACAACCCTACCTATACAGGTAAAATACTTGTAGCAGGAAAGAATTTTGGCAGTGGATCAAGCAGGGAACATGCTGCCTGGGCCATTTACGACTATGGCTTCAGAGTTGTAATTTCAAGTTTTTTCGCTGATATTTTTAAGAACAATTCACTAAACAACGGATTGTTACCGGTACAGGTATCCGAACAATTTCTTGAAAAAGTTTTTAAGGAAATTGAAAAAGACCCAAGTCTGAAAATACAGGTTGACCTTGAAAATCAAAAAATTACTGTTTTGTCAACAGGAGATAGTGAAGGGTTTGAAATATCGCCATACAAAAAGAAATGCCTGATGAACGGATACGATGACATTGACTATCTGTTTAGCATCAAGGACAAAATTGAAAAATACGAGACAGAACGGGAATTTAAACCCGTGGAGATGAATAGTTAGCAGAACAATGAATGGAGATCAAAGTAAGTCGTCATTATCCAGCAAAAATTTTGAAAGATGAAACAGACCATGTCTGATTTATTACTGAGGCACAC
>CAZAMT010000167.1:0-8699 GCA_964486145.1 uncultured Bacteroidales bacterium | reverse complement strand
TTCGGTTCATGTTATAAAAATAAGAATGTTACCGGTAAAAAGGATGAAACAGACCATGTCTGAGATAATTACAGAGGCACACTGCGCTTTCGCATAGCTTCAGCGGAGCAAGCACGACCATGATTGAAATGAGTGCCAAATTTCAGGTTTGATCACAATTTTTAAACACATGAAATCAATCATATGTTTTTGCAGTTTACTTTTAATATTAGCTGAACAATCTTGTATAAGTCAAAACGGAAAAAGCAGTGGTATGATCACAAGAGAACCTGTAGTTGCCGGAAGGTTTTATCCATCTTCGGAAAATGAACTAAGAAACAGTTTAAACGATTATTTCAATAATGTTGAACCTCACACTGTTGAAGGTACGGTTCGTGCCGTCATCGTTCCGCATGCCGGTTACGTGTTTTCAGGTGAAGTGGCTGCCCATGGCTTTAACCAGGTGCCTGCAAATAAAATATTTGATAATATCTTCATTCTTGGCAGTAGTCATTATGCATATTTTAACGGAGCATCCATTTATAATGTGGGAAATTACCGAACTCCTCTCGGTAAAGTAAAGGTTAATGTAGAATTGGCAAATGAATTGATTGATAAGTACCCTTGTTTTTCATATAAACCTGAAGCTCATCATAAAGAGCATTCTCTTGAGGTTCAAATACCGTTCATTCAATCCCATTTTAAAACAGTGCCTTCCATTATTCCCATCATAATCGGAACGCAGCAGCTATCAACTATTGAAAAAATTGCAGAAGCCTTAAAGCCTTATTTTAATAAAAAAAACCTTTTTGTAATAAGTACCGATTTTTCGCATTACCCCTCTTACCTGGATGCTGTTCAGGCAGATGAAAATACGGCAAACGCAATTATCAAAAACGACCCACGGGAGTTCTTAAAGGCTATCAAAGAAAACAAAAAGCAAGATTTTGAGAACCTTCAAACCAGCATTTGTGGATGGACATCCGTTCTTTCACTGCTGCATATAACAGAGGGTCAAAAAAACATTGAATACACTAAAGTTCTTTACAGAAATTCTGGAGATCAACCTTTTGGTAGTAAAGACCGTGTTGTAGGTTATTATTCATTGGTGATTACTGAAAAGGATAATTTATCAAAAACAGAAAAGGATTTTTCGTTGTCGGAGGAGGATAAAAAAAAACTTCTGGAAATTGCACGTAATGCCATTTCAACGCATGCAATTAATGGTAGAATTCCGGCTCTTGAAGAGTCTAAACTATCGGATGCTTTAAAAACAGCAACCGGTGCTTTTGTCAGTTTGCATAAATATGATAAATTGAGAGGTTGTATCGGTCGGTTCCAGGCTGCTGATCCTTTATATAAAGTTGTGCAGGAAATGGCTGTTGCATCAGCATTTCAGGATCATCGATTTCCACCGGTTACACCCGACGAAATCCCCGAACTCACGATAGAAATTTCGGTACTCACCCCCATGAAACGAATCCAGAATATTAACGAAATTAAAATTGGACGTCATGGCGTGTATATGGTAAAAGGTTCACAACATGGTACGTTTCTACCTCAGGTTGCCACAGAAACCGGATGGGATTTGGAGCATTTTCTTGGACATTGTGCCAGAGACAAAGCTAAAATCGGCTGGGACGGCTGGAAATCAGCCGATTTATTTGTTTATGAGGCCGAAATATTTGATGAGCATTTGTTATTACCTTAATTGAACCATTTGTTTTTTTCACTGTTTAATGGGAAAACAATGCCAGTGAACAGAAGGTATTTCATTAAAAATTCATCCCTGGGTATTGGTAGCCTCATGGTAGCTCCATATGCAATGTCAACCGGAAACTTAGCCATCAACAAAGTGATGACCATCAAAAAGCCGGTTGAACCACATGCATTGGGAAAAACCCTTACACACGAACATTTGTTTTCAAATTTTGGAGCAGCCCCTGAAATAGCGCATCTTTTCGATGAAGAAAAACTGTTCAACCAAGTCATCCCTTATCTTCAAAAAGTGAAATCCCTGGGGTGTGATACCATTGTGGATTGCACCACAGCATATTTTGGCAGACGGGTGGATATTTTAAATAAAATTTCAGATAAAACTTGAAAAATGAAACTAAATAACATCTTTCTTTTAATTTTAATTTTTTGTTTAAATAACTCATTATCAAATTCTCAGATATTAACAGTTAATGGCCCGATTGAACTATCGGAAATGGGTGTTTCTTTAATACATGAGCACATCATCGTTGACTGGATAGGCGCCGATAGCAGTGGTTATCACCGATGGAACAAAGAGGAAGTAGTGCAACGTGCATTGCCATTCATTGAAGAAGCAAAATCGCATGGAGTAAACACCATGCTTGCCTGTACACCAGCATATCTGGGCAGAGATCCTTATGTACTGAAGGCATTGTCGGATAAAACAGGCATGAATTTTCTGACCAATACCGGATATTACGGAGCAAAGAACAATAAATTTGTGCCAACATATGCTTTTGAGGCAACTGCCGAAGAACTTGCAGGAAACTGGATCGATGAATTTGAAAGAGGCATCGACGGATATGGCATAAAACCCGGATTTATCAAAATATCCGTTGAGCGGGAGGATGAACTATCAGCCATGCATGAAAAATTAGTTCGTGCGGCGGCTTTAACCCACTTAAAATCAGGCATGACGATTGTTTCCCACACTGGTACTGATGGTCCGGCCATGGCACAAATGAAAGTATTGCAGAAAATGGGTGTTTCCCCGGAAGCCTTTGTATGGACACACGCTCAACATGGCACAATGGAGGGTTATTTGAAAGCTGCTGACCTGGGTGCCTGGATTTCCTTAGATAACGTCAGAGATAAACCGGAACGCGTTGAATGGTTTGTAAAAACACTCACTGAACTTAAAAACCATCATGTCCTTGATCACATCCTTATTTCACACGATGCCGGGTGGTATGATGTTGGAGAGCCCAACGGTGGCGATTATCGCGGCTATACAGCAATTTTTACCAAACTCATTCCCGAATTGAAAAAAAATGGCTTCACACAAAAGGATATCGACACATTACTCATTGAAAATCCAAAACGGGCATACGCATTAAATGTAAGAAAACTATAACTTCGCTATAAGTTAAAACAGCACCTGTACGGCTGTAGATGAACACAAACGGCGAAAATGAATGCACCCTATCATCTGATATCCATATCTGTTGTAATATTCGTACTGTATGCCAGTACCTGGCTAAGTAGTAAATTACATATAATAACCAAACAAAACCATCGGCAAATTTGGAATACGGTTTTGCTATTCACCTTTTTTGCAACAGCTTTACTTGGAATTATACTGGCTTTGCAGGTAAACTATAAATTCCAGTTACCCGGCCTGGATACATATATGCTTTTTCATGTGGATATAGGAATGGCAATGGCTATTGTGGCCGTCATCCACCTAACCTGGCACTGGAATTATTACATAAATTTTTTTAAAAGAAATAAAACAACCAAAAACCTAAGAAATGCAAGTCAAACCAGGAAAGACCTAATGAATCATTTACCTTATAAAGAAGGAATTTTCGGGTTATTGTTTTTGGGATTTCAATCCATGGTTGTTCAAACCATTTTTATTCGGGAGAATTTATCTCTTTTTACGGGTAATGAACTTATTATCGGTATCATCATTTCCTTTTGGATGGTTTTTGTGGGTTTAGGTTCAATTGTTGTTCAAAAAGCGGTTTTCCAGAATAAAACAATACGATTTTTATTTATTGTAATAGCGGTTATTCCTTTGATTCTGTTTGCCGGAATGAATTTACTACGTTTCAAAATATTTATACCTGGTACAGAAGTTGATTTAATCAATACTACGACTTACATTGCATTGTTTCAATTGCCTTTTTGTTTGATTGCCGGTATGTTATTTCCTCAATTGGTTTACCACCTGAAAAAGAAAAAAAATACAGGTATTTTAGGAACCTCCTACGCACTCGAAACCGTTGGAAGCATCGTTTCCGGTTTGATTCTCGGATTTGTTTTGTTTCATGTTACAACAAATCTGAATATTTTAATAATTAGTTTAATTATCAGTTCATTTTTCATTGTTTTTCAGAAAATTAAAATTATTTATAAAATTTTATTCAGCGTAGTTGTCCTGTTTTTAGGTGGTCTGTTACTAAAAAATCCGGTGGAGAAAAAAATAAAATCAGCGGTATTCATTAACCAGGAAATCCAGGTACTTGAAAATTCCATTTATGGTGAAATTGCACAGACATCACAGTTTGAGCAAATTAACATCTATGAAAACCACCATCGGGTCTTTACATCCGGCAATGAGCAGGAAATTGAAGAAATCATACATTACCCGCTAATTCAGCATGCGAACCCGCAGAGCATTCTTGTTATTACGTCTAATATTTCGCAGGCTTTAACAGAGTTAAGTTTACATTCCGAAATTAACACCGTTGATTTTATCGAAACAAATCCGGTTTTACTCGATCAACAAAAGCCTCTTTTCCCGGATAGCATAAAATTTCATTATCAAGTCCATAAGAATGATCCTATATGGTTTTTAAAACACACATCACAAATGTATGATGTGGCGATTCTTCATCTTCCACCACCAACTACATTAAATTATAACCGGTTTTATACACGTTCTTTCTACGAATTAATTAATAAGCATTTGAATCGAAATGGAATAATAAATACCAGTCTTCCGAATAGTATGAATTATGTTGATACCGAAACAACAAATTTAATAGGATCATTTTATCACACTATAAATCAGATTTTTAAAAATTTAATATTAATTCCAGGTACGCATCTGTATGTTTTGGCTTCAAACAACCCATTATCTGAAAACCTTACCGCCTTGATGGAATCCAGGGAATTTGAAGCTGATTACATAAATCCTTATTACATGGATTTGTTTTCAATAAATCAGCGCCGTGAGCAATTACTCGATCAAATATCGGAAGTTGAAGAACTCAACACAAGAAACAATCCTGTTATTTTTTTCTATGCCATCGAATCATGGTTTGGAAAAATAGGTAAAAACAATAAAAATTTTCTTTATGCAATAGCCGTTTTACTGACTGTTTTGCTATTTACCGCGAGGAATAAGTTCTTAATTTCCATCTTTGTTAGTGGATTTACGGTGTCTGGGGTTGAATTTCTTGTTATTTTTTTATTTCAAATGACCGTGGGTTCCATTTATCATTACATAAGTGTGATAACCGCTTTGTTTATGGCAGGCCTTGCAATTGGGGCATTCTGGCAAAATAAAATTAATCCAAAACCACCCATCTTTCCGTATCAGTTGGTCATTGCCATACTGTTGATTTTGATTTCCATTACCATGAAATTCCTTGCTGATTATCAAATTTTACATACGTTTATTTATGTAAGTTTAGGATTTCTTATTTCAATGTTATGTGGAATTATCTTTGTTGGTTCGGCAAATAAAATTGAACGTTCAACACTTCCAAATGCCAGCAAGGCCTATGGTTTTGATCTTTTTGGAGCGGCATTGGGAGCATTTGTGTTTCCCATATTTATTATCCCTTTTGTTGGATTCTTCCAATCTATTTTTATCATTGCCGTTATTAATCTACTCATTGGATTGGTTATTCTTATAAGAAAATAAAGAATCCATCGTTTTATTTCCGGCAAATAATGAATAATTTTATGGGTATGGAAAAGGATATTTCAAAGCGGGATTTTATTAAATACGGAATGATTGGAATTGCAGGTATGTTCTGCTCTCGCGGGAGGATATTTGCAGGAAACATGAATTCGGCAAACCTGAACAAACATACCAGGGAAGCACAGTTTTATGTTTCTACCCCGCGAGGAGTCAGGTGCATGATTTGTCCAAATGAATGCACGTTGAAAGAAGGAGAATTAAGTGACTGCAGGAATCGAATCGCAAAAAATGATAAACTTTATACGATTGCATACGGAAATCCATGTGCAATGCATGTAGACCCGATTGAAAAAAAGCCCTTGTACCATTTCCTTCCGGAATCCAGGGCTTTCTCCATAGCTACCGCCGGATGCAACCTGTCCTGCCTGAATTGTCAGAACTATACAATTTCACAAACCAGTCCGGCCAAAACCCGGAATTACGATTTAATGCCTGAAAAAGTAGTAGAAAAAACATTATCAAATAATTGCAAATCAATAGCGTACACCTACTCGGAACCAATTACGTTTTATGAATATACATACGATACAGCAACCATTGCCAGAGAGCAAGGAATAAAAAATGTTTTCGTTTCAGCAGGTTATATTAACGAAGAACCCCTCCGCAGACTGGCAAAGATCATTGATGCAGCAAACATCGATCTTAAGTCTTTTGATGACAGCATCTACATGAAATTAAATGCAGGAAAACTTCAACCTATCCTTAACACTTTAAAAATATTAAAGGAAGAGGGTGTCTGGCTTGAAATCACCAATCTGGTAATTCCGGGCTGGACGGATAGTGAAGCATTGATTAAAGAAATGTGTCAATGGCTGTATGCCAATGGTTTTGAGGATACGCCACTGCATTTCAGCCGTTTCCAACCGATGTATAAACTTACACAATTACCACCGACACCGGTATCGGTTTTGAAAAAAGCCAGGATAATAGCCCAAAATGAAGGTTTAAATCACGTGTACATTGGAAATGTTCCAAATTCAGGCGCCGAAAGCACATATTGCCCAAACTGCAAGCAGGTGGTGATTGAAAGAAAAGGTTATCGTATTTTGAAAAACAATATAGTAAATAATGCATGTGGGAATTGCAAAACGGAAATATCCGGTGTTTGGAATTAATGCTTTTCAAGGATTTTATTGCAAATTGACAAAACGAGATGCAAATCATCTGCGTCAAGAAGGGCAATCCGTTCCAAAATACGGTTATGAATTGTACTGTTTTTATCCATCCCCAAAAAATCAAGGGAACCTGAAGTTTTGCTTTTCGCTATTTTGTAAAGGCTTTGATTTTCAGAATCTTTAAAGTCTTGTTTGAGCTTATCATCAGTAACGGATGAGAACAGGTATGCATATAGCATGACAGCCTGGGCCAAATTAAGTGAGGGATATCCGGTGGCCATTGGAACAAACGAAATAACATCACAGGCATGCAATTCATCATTGGTCAAACCTCTTTCTTCCCTGCCAAATACAATAGCAGCTTTCCGGAGGGAATTATTTTTTGCATCAAAAATGCTTTTTACTTTTTCAACCGGAAAGTAATCATATTTAACACTCCGGTTTTTTGCAGAAGTTCCAATTAAAAAATCAAAATCGTTTGCCACCTCACCAAATGTATTGAAAACCTGCGCTTTTTCAAGAATATCCCATGATCCATGCCCAAACATTTTTGCCTGGTCATTGAGATATGGTGCCGGGTTTACGAGAATAAGATGTTGATGCCCCATGGTTTTTAGTGCTCTGGCCGCAGCTCCAATGTTGCCGGAAACTGCCGGTTCTACAAGTATAAAATAAAAATCCATATTCTGGAGAAAATATAAGATAAAAACTATATGACAATGGGCAATTCAGTATCACATTTACTGCATTTTCCACTTTGTAAGCCAGGAAGTATCTCTGTTTTATAACCTTTTCGATTAATTAACCGTGTACCGCAGTTGTGACAAAAAGTATCGCTTCCAACATTGCTACTCACATTTCCCAAATAAACGTAATGGAGAGTATCTTTTGCTATTTCATAAAATTCAAGGAGCTTTGCAGGCGAAGTTGCTTCCTTATCCAGTCGATGCATGGGAAAATAGCGGGAAAGATGTAAAATGGTATCCTTTCCCAGATTCTCTGAAATCCATGTAACCATGTGTTTGAAAGTATTTGAATCATCATTTAAATCGGTGATGATCAAATTTGTAATTTCCAGGTGTTTATTATGTTTTTTAATTATTTCAAGTGACTTTTGTACGGGTAATAGAGAACTACCCGTTATTTTTTGATAAAAACTATTGGTAAATGCCTTTAAATCGACATTAAATGCATCCATGAAAGGCAAAATATCCAGTAACGGTTCTTCTTCAATATACCCATTGGTAATCATTACATTCTTATAGTCATTTTTTTTTGCCTCCATAGCCATGTCAAACATGTATTCGTACCAGATAGTTGGCTCGTTATAGGTATAAGCAAATCCAAGATTATTATTTAATTCATTGGCTTTCTCAATGACTGACTCCGGTGAAACATAGCGATAATTAATATAATCAATTAGTTTAACCTGCGAAATATCACAATTTTGACAAAAACTGCATCGCATGTTGCAGCCATAGCTACCGACTGAGAAGATGTAAGAACCGGGATAAAAATGATATAAAGGCTTTTTTTCAATCGGGTCAGCATTCAAAGCAGAAATACGCCCATATCCCAGGGCTTTTAAAACACCATCTACATTTTTCCGGACACCGCAAATACCCAATTTTCCGGGTTGAATTTTGCAATGGTGCGGGCAGAGATAACATTCCACAACCTTGTTTTCCAGTTTATTGAAATAGTTGGCATTGTGCATTTCAGTTACGGTTTATTGATAAATACAAAGGTAGGGAATAAAATGTTTTTTTCTTTACAGCCCGTTCATTGATGTTTTTTGTAGTTTTATTTATAAGATTCAACGGATAAACGGCCACGAAAGAACGCCAGGGCAACGGAAACAAGAGCTGGTAACCACCAAAACCATCACAAGTACCGTTAGTACAATCCGT
>CAZAMT010000166.1:0-8804 GCA_964486145.1 uncultured Bacteroidales bacterium | reverse complement strand
TTAGAATGTCCTTGTTGTTACCCGCTTGTATTTTTAGATAAACCAGTGTTTCTTCAGCTCCATTGTTTAAACAGGTTTCCTGAATTGTTTTTACAATTTTCATGATTTCATCGTAGTCTCCTTCCATCACCGTTTCAAAAGGGCATACTTTGTAAGGGATACCGGAGTCTTTGATGATAGAAATGGCTTTATCTACCTGAGGATAAACATCGTCCGGGTTTACTTTAGGTAAAAGTTGAATGGCAACATTAACTTTGTTATTTAGCATATCAATGAAGGATGACTTATTGTTAACGGTTATTTTCGGGCTGCCCGCCTTCCAGATAGTCATTAATTTCAGTAAAAGATAATTCCTTTACATTGGTAATAATGTACTCTTCCTGAAGGAAATTACCAAACTGGTTGCATTCGGTAATAATTTTTTTGAAAATACTGGTAACCGGTATGTTGATGGGAATGACTGTTCTGAATGTGACGAAGTTTTGAGCGAAACAGATATCTTCCAGTTCAGAATTGTTTTTCTTTAAAAAGTATTGAATTTCGTTTTTGAGAATTTTTTTTTGCAGAAAACCAAAATAATTGTCACTCTTTGACAGAAGTACTACAAAATATCGAAGCTTGCCGTTTTTACCGCCTAAGCCTGTAGAAATAAAAATCTGGTTTTGGTCTAAAATATGACTTTCCAGCAGCATTCTGCTTTCCTGAAATGCAAGTGTAGCCCAGTCTTTTAGAAAATCGGTTTCCGGTTCTTTTAGAAATTCCTCAATTGTTCGATACGCTTCTACGTTTTCTATGGATGCTAATTCAATCAACAAATTCTTTTTGTGTTCCTCGGGCATCTCTTTTTCAAAGATTTCATTTTTTGAATTGATAATTTCTTCCGGTGATTTGGTTTGTTGATAGTTTTTTGAATATTCAAAATATTCCATCTGCAGATCCACATCAATCTGCTCCTCCAATATACTGAAGCTACCTGGTGATGAGCCGAGGATATCGTTTATCGTATCGTATATGTTTTCATATTCATGCATGGAACCAAAGTATACAAAATCATTGATAATACATTATTCTAAAATTAAGAAATAAAATCATGGCATCCAATTTATTTTCATTATAAATAGATATTTTTGCATTTACTTTAAACTTCACTTTTATACGATAGAGTGCATTATATATTTTTAATGGTTTCAACAAAGTTTTATGATTATCGGACATGGAAGTGTTTGATAACACAGGATTTGGAAAAAATGGTTTATATGATACTCAAAAAGAAGTAAATAAAGGAAAATTAAAAATAAATACCTACTATTAGGTATTGTAGAAATTAAAGGCAAAATGTAATATTGCCAAAAACAGGATAGACAGGAATGGTTTTATCGGAATTGCAGAACAATGAATATGGCATAATTACGAAAGTTAGGGGTAGGGGAGCCTTTCGAAGGCGAATTACTGAAATGGGATTTGTAAAAGGTAAAAAAGTAACCGTAGTTAAAAATGCACCATTAAAAGATCCCATACAATATAATATACTTGGTTATGAAGTTTCGTTGCGCAGGGAAGAGGCATCGCTGATAGATGTTGTGACGAAGTACGACCCGTTGAATGGAAACCATTCGGAATACAGAGGAACCATTTCTGATGACCTGTTGAAAACTACCGCCGGGAAAAAAGGAAAAATTATTAATGTTGCCTTTGTGGGTAATCCCAATGCAGGAAAGACCTCTCTGTTTAATTATGCATCACGTTCGCGTGAGCACACCGGCAATTACAGTGGCGTAACTATTGATTCAAAGTCCAGTAAGATTACATACGGTGATTATACTTTTAATATAACCGATTTGCCCGGTACATACTCATTGTCAGCCTATACGCCAGAGGAACTTTTCGTACGTGATTATATCATAGATGCATTGCCCGATGTTGTTATCAATGTGGTTGATGCCTCCAATCTTGAACGTAACCTGTACCTTACCACGCAATTGATTGACATGGATATTAAGGTAATTGTTGCATTAAACATGTACGATGAACTTCTGAAACGGAAAGATGAATTTGATTTTATTGCCCTTGGCAAAATGCTCGGAATACCGTTTACACCTACCGTAGGCTCACGTGGTAGTGGAATCAGGGAAATGCTTGATAAAATTATCAACGTATTTAACGATCAGGATGAAATCGTTCGTCACATTCACATAAATTACGGTCATGAGATTGAAAATTCGTTACAACGCATTCAGGAAAAAATAAAAATTGAGCAAAACTATTCCATTACCAATAAATTGTCATCACGTTTTATCGCGATTAAGCTTCTTGAAAAAGATAATCACATTAAGAATAAAATTATTTCTGCAAAAAATTATAAGGAAATTATCTCCACAGCCCGACAGGAAACTGAAAGGCTCGAAAACGAATTTAAAGAAAACAGTGAAACCGTCATTACCGATGCCAAATACGGTTTCATTGCCGGAGCACTCAAGGAAACCTATAAGGCTAATGTATTAGAAAAGCGCCAAACCACCGAAATTATTGATGCTTTTATAACACACAAGTTATTTGGTTTTCCGATTTTTATCTTCATTTTATGGTTGATGTTCCAGTCTACTTTCACTTTGGGCAATTATCCAATGGAGTGGATTGAACAGGGAGTGATGATGCTAAGTGGGTGGTTGCAGTCAATTTTGCCAGCCGGATCATTGAAAGACTTATTGATTGATGGTGTGATTGGAGGGGTAGGAGGGGTGATTATATTTCTACCAAACATTTTAATCCTTTTTTTCTTTATTTCCCTGCTTGAAGATACCGGATATATGGCACGTGCAGCATTTATTATGGATAAACTCATGCATAAAATCGGTTTGCACGGGAAATCATTTATACCGCTTATCATGGGCTTTGGTTGCAACGTGCCGGCCATCATGGCCACCCGCACCATTGAAAATCGCGACAACAGGTTGCTAACGATTTTGATTAATCCTTTTATGTCGTGCAGTGCAAGGTTACCCGTGTATATACTGCTCATTGGAGCTTTTTTTCCGCACAACCAGGGCGGTATTCTTTTTATGATTTATGGCATTGGGATTTTATTTGCTATTGTTATGGCATTAATTTTCAAACGTTTATTTTTTAAAGCAGATGAACAGCCATTTGTGATGGAGCTTCCACCATACCGGATTCCCACCATACGATCCATTATTAAACATATGTGGCATAAAGGTTCGCAATACCTCCAGAAAATGGGTGGAGTAATTCTTGTTGCATCCATCATTATCTGGGCACTTGAAAATTATCCCAAACAATCAAAAGACCCGGCTCAGGTAGATAAATTAGCTCAAATTGAAAATGCATCGGCCTTAAAAACACCAATAGATCAATACGATGTTGATAATTCTGTTATTTCAAAAGATACAAAAAAAACAATTCCGGATCAGAATCCATCATATCTAAAAAGAATTGGCCAATTTATTGAACCTGTGTTGAAACCGCTGGGTTTTGACTGGCGCATGGGGGTAAGTTTATTATCAGGAATTGCCGCAAAAGAGATTGTTATTAGTACCATGGGGGTAATTTTCAAGGTTGATGAGGGAGGAATTGATGAAAACCAACCCCTGATCGAAAAAATGAGAGAAGCAAAGTATTTATCGGGCGAGCGAAAGGGTGAGAGATTGTTTACACCGATAAATGCTTTTAGTTATATTTTGTTTATTTTAATTTACTTTCCCTGTGTGGCTGTTATAGCAGCCATAAAGAAGGAATCCGGCACCTGGAAGTGGGCGATGTTTACAATATTTTATACCACAGCACTGGCCTGGTTGGTCTCATTTTTGTTTTATCAAACAGCAAATTTTATCGTAAGCTTATGATACAGGAAATCTTAACCCATATTATCGTTTTTATAGCAATTGCCTATACCGTTTACAGTGCGTTAAAGCAATTTTTACCAACGGGTAAAAAGCAAAATGTACATCATTGTACCGGATGCACTGGTTGTGAATTAAAATCCATGAAAAGCAACAAACGATTGCAGCCCGGTTTACTATCTGTCGAGCGATAAGAAATGATATTATTCATACCGTAAAGCGTCCATTGGATTTTTCCGCGAAGCGCGGATGGTTTGGTAACCGATCATTAGTCCACCTGATATAAAAGCAAAAATCAATGCTACAACAAATATCCAAATGCTTGTATTTACTTTATATGCAAAATCCTGGTTGATAAAACTTACGAGGTAATATGCCACCGGCCATGCAATGATGTTTGCAATGATGATCAATCCTGCATATTCACTTGAAAAAAGCTTGATGATATTCCATTGCAGGGCACCCATCGCTTTTCGGATACCGATTTCCCTGGTTCGTTGCTCTGTGAGATATGAGGTTAAACCTAAAATTCCGAGCGTGGCGATGAATACCGATAATAAAGAAGCAAAAAACAACAACTTGCCCAGTATATGTTCACTTTTGTATAGATCGCTTAGGTATTCCACATGCGATTTATACCTGAAAGGGCGATCACCAACAAAATTATACCATTCATCGCGTATGGCGTCAATGGCTTCATCCTTCATCCCATCAGCATGGCGTATAGCAACAAATTTGGTAAAATGGGCTTTTGCCTTTGGATATAATTGAATATCAAGGATAAATGGAACAATTGTATCATGCAATGATGTTACATGGAAGTTTTCTGTTACTCCCACCACTTGCTTTTTCATTTTGTCAAAACTAAAATATTTCCCGATGGCATTCTCGGCTGATTCCCAACCTAGCCTGTCTACCATAGCTTTATTGATTACAATGCCGGTAATTCCCGATTCAGGAGTGTGCTCAACAATCGTTTCGCCTGCAATAAAAGGAATTTTATAGGTTTCAAAAAATCCTTCGCGCACCTGTATAGCCGGGAAAAAAGGAAATGTTTTACGTTCCACTCCTTGTGGAAAATACGGATGTAAATTGTGCTCAATACCAGGAACATAGTTGAACCCTGTTACTTCTTCAATTGACTGGTATTTTCTGAGTTGAGTCCTGAATTTTTGATAATCCATGGCTACTCTCGAATTGTCAGTATTGATAACAATCACATTGTTGTAATCAAATCCTAAATTGTGATCGGCAATATACCTGTATTGTTTAAATATCCCGAGTGTTGTTATTATTAAAATAATGGATATACCATATTGAAATGTTACCAGCAATTTCCGCGGAAAAGTACCATTTCGGCTTACAATGTTTTTCCTGCGAAGGATTTCAAGAGGATTAAATGCTGAGAGGTAGAATGCCGGATATAAACCAGAAGCTATCCCAGTGATGAAACCTGTTGCAAGTATAGTAATGACCAATAAAGGATTTAACCGGATACCTTCTGAAAAGTCTTTTGAAGTTAAGGTACCGTAATTCGGCATAATGATTTCAACGATGGCAAGACTGACAATTAGGGCGATAAGGCTCACAATCACAGATTCAATGAGAAACTGGTATAAGACCTGGCGCTTTTGGGCGCCAATAATTTTTTTCATGGCAATCTCAATGGCCCTGTTGGATCCGCTGGCAGTTGTTAGATTAACATAATTTACGATCGCTGCGAATAGGATAAGTACGGATATTAGCGCGAGGATTACTACATTGGTAAAATCGCTGTTTTGTGCAATTTCGTAATCTAAGTGCGATTTCAGGTGAATATCAGTCAATGGTTGAAGATACAGAGATATAATGTCTTTGTTTTCATCATAAAAATGTTTTTGCACCAATTCCGGCAGTTTTGCGGAAAGCTGCTCCATTTTCACTTCGGGTTGCAGCAAAATATACGTCCAGCAGGGATTCCAGATCCAACCATACTGCCTGGTACCTTTGGGGTAGTAATGTTCAAGTGATGAGAATGTTGCGAGAAAATCAAATTTGAAATGGGTCTGTTCGGGCAGGTCTTCCAAAATACCGGTTACTGTGTACTCATGTTTATCTTCGTATACTATTTTTTCCCCGATTGGGTCTTTGTCTCCAAAATACCTTTTTGCAGTTGACTCTGTTAATAATACTGAGAAATCACTGTTGAAAGAAGTGTCAGCATTGCCTCGCGCAAATGTATAATCGAATATGTCAAAAATTGATTTATCAGCAAAATAGAATCGGGTTTCCTCGAATTTTGACTGTTCGCGTGTTAGTACATGTTTGCTTTTCTGGAAATTAAATATTCTGACAACATCTTCAACCAATGACGGAAATTCTTTTTTTAAAGCGCCCGCCATGGGAAAAGGTGACCCGGTAGAGTGTTCACCAATGCCCTGGTCGTTATAAACGTTGATAACTCTGTAAATACGATCAGCATACTGGTGATGACGGTCATAACTAAGTTCATCAATGACATAAATCATTATCAGCAAAAACGAAGCAAGGCCAATGGACAGGCCTGCCATGTTTAGCAACGTATAATATTTATAACGGAAAATATTTCGTACTGCTATTTTAAAGGAATTCTTCCACATGACACTCACCAATAACCAAAAATAATAGCAATAAATATACCGGTTTGGTAAGTTACAGAAAATCAGATTCTATTAGAAAGGATCGGATAATTCGTGCTTCGTAAAACGTGTAAAAAATACACAGTTACTGTGCGGAATTGAGCAATGGCCGTATGTAACATTTTGCTTATGCTAATAATGATAGGTAGTATCGGGATGAAAAGTCGAAATTAGTTAAAGTTATCTATTTGTTTTTTAGAATATAAGCATCAACATCAAATTTTCGTCTGGCACCATTGGCATTCATATACCTGATTTTTCCGTAAACCGGCCTTTCCGTCCACGCCCGGTCATGAACACCACCAACAGACCAGGCACAACCAACATAACCATTCGGGTCACGCCCATCCAATTCATATTTATCATTGAGATAGATACTTGTTTGCAAAGCTTCTTCGGGTGTTTTTGACCACTCCAGAATTTTTTTCGCCCAGTACATGCGCATGTAGCCGTGGAGTTTTCCTGTTTTCACGAGTTCTTTTTGGGCTGCATTCCACAACTGATCATGAGTCCGGGCTTCTTCCCATGTTTTTGTTTTGTATACATGTTCCCGTTCATCCTTCCGATGAGCATTCAATGTTTTTCTCGCCCAATCCGGAAAGCCTTCAAATGAATCGTAGTTTTTATTGAAATAGCAAAAATTATCAGAGAGTTCCCTGCGCACGATCAATTCTTCAAGAAATGCATCGCTGTTCTCCGATTTTGGTTGGATTTTAATAATTTCAAGGGCTATACGTTGTGCGGAAATCTGCCCGAAATGAAGATATGGCGACAGGTTTGATAAAGCGTCTTCATTGGGGTCGTTACGTTTTTCGGCATACACGTCCAGTTTGTTTTTAACAAAATGGTCAAACACGTCAAATGCATTTTTGGTTCCGGGTTGTAACCATTGCACCGGTTTTATATTTCTTTCAACATCAAGTAAATCATAAAGTTTTGACCAGTCAATTTTGTCTTTGAAATTGTTAAGATTTGATTCAGGCAAAGGTTTAATTTCAGGAAAGCCATCCAAAAACTCTTCCAGCATCTTTTGAATTTTTGGACGTATGGTATATGCTGCAAATTCCTGCTTATTTGATACATGTAAACACGGGACGATGTTGTGGGCATCTACTTCAAAAAATGGTGCGGATATTTTTTTTGCAATGTCACGTTTCCAGATTCGCTTTATTTTCAATGGATCAAAATCCGTAATCACCGAATGGGTATTTATGCTTTCAAGGAATTTGGAAAGCATTTCCGGTGGATTCTTACCAGTTAAAAGCAAGATGGGAATGTTTAATTCTTTTGCTTTTTTTTCCATTTCCTGCAATCCTTTCAGCATGAAATCATATTGTCGCAAGGTAGCATCCAAAAAATTGGTTGCCAGGGTAAAAGCGATTACAAGCGGACGTTTTTTTTCTTTTGCCAGATTTACTGAATGAACAAGCGCCCAGTTGTCATCAATGCGTTGATCCCTGCTCATCCAATAGACAACCGGGCCATTGCCATGATTCCCTTTTTGCAGTAGACGCGTTCTTTTTTCGTTCATAAATCAAACATAAATGTTTTTACCTGCTTTTGCATCTAAAAACCAGTATATTTTACCGGCATCTGGTTCAATGTGTGCTGCGGGAAATTTGCTGTAGTTTCCTGTTTTGCTAATTATGGAGTGGGTAATGTTGGCTTTGTTTTCACCAGTTACCAGGAAAGCGATGTTTCTTGCATTGTTTATGGTTTTACCTGATAAAGTAATTCGATGCTGACCTGTTCCAGGATGTTCGGCAACTTCGCAAACCCTGTCGGAATACATTAAATCCATTTGGTTTGGAAATATGGAGGCGGTATGTCCATCTTCTCCCAGGCCGAGGATGATCAGGTCAAAACTGGGCAATGAACCATTTTCATAAACATAACTGGTTATTTCGCAGGAATACCTGGCAGCTTCATTATCTATATCCGCTTCACCCCGGATTGGGTGGATGTTTTCAGAATTTATGTTTATTGAATCAAGAAATACTCGTTGGGCTGTACCATAATTGCTTTGTTCATCAGAAGCTGGTACCATACGTTCATCGCCCCAAAAAAAATGGATATGATTCCATTCCTTTGCATTCTTGTAATTATCGGCAATGTATTTATAAAATGCATTTGGTGTTGAACCACCCGAAAGAGCAACGGTAAAGGTTTTATTCTCCTGGATTCGCTTGTTCGCTTTACGAAAAAAGAAGGTTGAAAAACTGGATATCAGTGCATCAACTGATTCAAACACATTCAATTTTGGGGTCGTTGTCTTTTCCATTTTACTTAG